>JASFPY010000233.1:0-4807 GCA_050115755.1 Desulfobacteraceae bacterium
TGTGCGTCTGGCCGAAACCGATGTTGGCAGCGCTCATCTCCCGCGAGCCGGCATTTGAAGTCATCATCAGGATGACGTTTCTAAAATCCGCCTTGCGCCCGTTATTGTCGGTTAAGGTGGCATGGTCCATGACCTGAAGCAATATATTAAACAGATCCGGATGGGCTTTTTCGATCTCATCCATCAGCAGGACAGAGTGGGGGTGTTTGCGGATGCCGTCTGTCAACAATCCACCCTGATCAAATCCAATGTAGCCGGGCGGGGCACCAATCAGGCGGGCAACCGCGTGTTTTTCCATATATTCGCTCATATCAAAACGCATGAATTCCACGCCCAGAATTCGTGCCACCTGCAGGGAAACTTCGGTTTTGCCCACACCCGTAGGGCCGGTAAACAAAAAACACCCCACAGGCCGCTCCGGTGACCCCAGTCCCGCCCGGGAGCGTTTTATAGACGTCACCAGGGCGCCGATGGCGTCATCCTGCCCAAAAACGACTTTCTTAAGACCCGCTTCCAAATTTTCGAGTTTGGTGCGATCGGAGGTCGATACGCTCTGTGTCGGCACCCGGGCCATTTTAGCGATGATTTTTTCAATATCGGCCGGATTAATCTTTTTGCGGCGTGTCGATCCGGAAAGCCGGATAAATGCGCCGGCCTCATCAATAACATCGATGGCTTTATCGGGCAAAAATCGATCTCTGAGATATTTGGTGGATAATTCGGCTGCTGCCTTTAAGGCTGAATCCGTATAGGCGATTCCATGGTGTTCTTCATAGCGGGAGCGCAGGCCTTTTAGGATTTTAATGCTTTCTGAGACCGGTGGTTCCATAATTTCAATTTTTTCAAACCGCCGTGAAAGCGCCCGATCTTTTTCAAAATGATTCTTAAACTCTTCAAAGGTTGATGAGCCAATGCAACGGATTTCACCGCTGGCCAGGACCGGTTTCAGGATATTCGAAGCATCCATTGATCCGCTGCTGGTGGCCCCTGCACCGACAATGGTGTGAATTTCATCGATAAACAAAATAGCCTTGGGTTTCTTCTGCAGTTCGGCAATAACGCCTTTTAAACGTTGCTCAAAATCACCGCGAAATTTGGTGCCGGCCAGCAGGCCACCCAGATCGAGGGAAAAGATCTCCATGCCTTCAAGCAGATCCGGGACCTCTCCCTTTTGGATCTTCTGGGCCAGGCCTTCGGCCATGGCGGTCTTGCCCACACCGGGGTCGCCCACAAAGACCGGGTTATTTTTGCGCCGGCGGCACAGCACCTGCATGGTGCGTTCCAGTTCGGCTTCCCGGCCAATCAGCGGATCCAGTTTCCCCTCGGCTGCAAGCTCAATAAGATTAAGTGTAAAAAGCTTCAGCGGATTGGATTTCTGCCTGCGGTCTCTTTCTTCCTTACCGGGCCGCATCAGTCCGCTTGAACCGTCCGCAAACGGATCTTTCGCAATACTGTGAGAAATATAGTTCAAAACATCCAGGCGTGTGACGCCCTCGTGACGTAAAAAGTACTCAGCGTGCGAATCTTTTTCAAGGAAAATGGATGCCAGAACATCCGCAACGGCAACCTCCTGCTTTTCAGCTGAGCGCGCATGGTTGACAGCCCGCTGAATCACCCGCTGAAATCCGATGGTCTGTTGCAATACATAATCATCACCTTCTGGGATTCGTTCGATCTTTTCCTCAAAAAAGTTTTCAAGCGAATCCAAAAGATTGTCCACATCGCCGCCGCAGTTTTCGACTATTTCAATACCGGTGGTGTCATTAAGGATGGCAAATAAGATATGTTCAATACTGACGTACTCGTGACGTCTTCTTTTTGCCTCCTTGACAGCAAAGCCCAGTGTTGCGCTGAGTTCCTTGTTGATCATGGCCTATTCTCTTTCCATTGTACATTTAAGCGGAAAACCTCTTTCACGAGCCAAGGCTTCGACCGTATTGACTTTGGTTTCCGCAACTTCAAATGGATATATTCCGCACACGCCGACACCGTTATGGTGTACATTCAGCATAATAAACGTCGCATCGGCCACTGATTTGTTGAACACAAACCTCAGGACTTCCACGACAAAATCCATAGTGGTATAATCATCGTTCAGAAGCAACACTTTATATAACGGGGGTTCCTTGACCTCTTTGCCAGTCTCTGAACGAACATCCTCTTCCAGTTCGGGATTAAATTCACCCATGGAAACTCACTCCGTCCGAAAATCTTGAATCCGACGCTCAGCGAAAGGCTTTTTGTGGTGCTGCAACTGATTGGATCAGACGGCTTGATGCTTCTACTATAATCATCTAAATCCTTGCTTGTAAAGGGCACCGGATTAATTTTGTTATCAGGAATGCTACCGGCCGCAACATTTTTTATATTTCTTGCCACTGCCGCACGGACAGGGCGCATTGCGACCGATTTTTTTTCCTTTACGCTGGGCTGTTTTTGGCTTTTCAGGCCCCTCACCGCCTGAAAACACCATTTTCTGCTCTCTGGGTTGCCGCAGATCATCGATTTTTTTTGGCTCTTCAATCTGAATACGAAACAGGATTCCGAGGGTCTCGTCTTTAACCCGCGAAATCATATTATTAAACATTTCAAAGCCTTCTTTTTTATAGACGAGCAGCGGATTTTGCTGCGCATAGCCTCTCAAGCCGATCCCTTCTTTAAGGTGGTCCATTGAAAGCAGATGATCTTTCCAGAGATTATCCACCGTTTGCAGCATGACCACCCGCTCCAGCTGTCTGAAATCATCAGCGCCGACAGCCGTTTCGCGTTGATCGTAAAGTGCGCAGGCACTGTCAGAAATTAAATCCGCCAGACCGTCTTGATCGAGATCGTCCAGCTTGTCGGCATCAAAACCGTCTAGATGGAAGTTAAACTGTTTGAAAACAGCAGTGCGAATGCCTTTTAAATCCCATTCTTCGGGCTGGGCTTTCTCCCCCGTGAAGGTATCGGCAATTTCTTCGGCTTTTTCCCGAATCATTTCAACAATCGCGGGCTTTAAGCTTTTGCCATTCAGGGCTTCACGGCGCTGCCGGTAAATAACCTCGCGCTGCTGGTTCATGACATCATCATATTCGAGCAGTTGTTTGCGAATTTCAAAATTGTGCCCTTCCACTCGCGCCTGCGCATTTTCGATTGCCTTGCTGATCATATTGTGCTCGATCGGTTCACCGTCCGGCATGCCCAGCTTCTCCATAACGCCGGTAATCCGTTGACCGCCGAAAATTCGCAGCAAGTCATCTTCCAGCGCCAGGTAAAAGCGGGAAGAACCCGGATCTCCCTGCCTGCCGGAGCGCCCGCGCAACTGATTGTCGATCCGGCGGCTTTCATGTCGCTCGGTACCGATGATGTGCAGCCCACCCAGATCGGTAACGCCCTCTCCCAGGACAATATCGGTGCCCCGGCCGGCCATGTTCGTCGAAATCGTAACCGCACCCGGCTGTCCGGCCATGGCTATGATCTCGGCTTCTTTTTCATGATTTTTGGCATTCAGCACCGAGTGCTTGATACCCTTTTTTTTCAGTTTCTTACTGAGGCTCTCGGAAACATCAATTGAAATCGTGCCCACCAGAACCGGCTGCCCTTTGGCATTCAATTCCCCGATTTCATCTAAAACCGAATTAAATTTGTCATTGCGGGTTTTATATATCGCATCCGGAAAATCCTCACGAATCATCGGCATATTGGTGGGAATCACCATCACATCGAGGTCATAAATCTTTTTAAACTCCGCTGCTTCGGTATCAGCCGTACCGGTCATGCCGGCGATTTTGTCATACATTCGAAAATAGTTCTGGAAGGTGATGGTGGCCAGAGTCTGGTTTTCATTCTCAATTTTAACGTTTTCCTTGGCTTCCAGTGCCTGGTGCAGCCCTTCGCTGTATCGCCGGCCGGGCATCAGGCGGCCGGTAAATTCATCGACGATGATCACTTCACCATCTTTGACAATGTAATCAACATCACGTTTAAACAAGGTGTGGGCCTTGAGGGCCTGATTGATGTGGTGCAGCAGCTCGATGTAACGGGGATCAAACAAATTGTCCACTTTGAGCAGCTGCTCACAGCGAGCAACGCCTTCTTCAGTCAGGGTCGCCGAGCGCGCTTTTTCATCGATGCGGTAATGTTTGTCCTCGGAAAGTCGTGGAATCAGGCCGTTGACCTGATAGTAAAGGTCGGTTGATTTTTCCGCCGGACCTGAAATAATCAATGGTGTTCGGGCCTCGTCGATCAATATGCTGTCAACCTCATCGACAATGGCATAGTTGAGCATGGGTTGAACCAGCGAATCACGATCAAATTTCATATTGTCTCGGAGATAATCAAAACCGAACTCATTGTTGGTTCCATAGGTGATGTCGGCCGCATAGGCCATCTTGCGTTCGGTATCGTCCAGCCCATGAAGAATCGTGCCCATCGATAACCCCAGAAATTGATAAATATGGCCCATCCATTCGGTGTCTCGACGCGCCAGGTAGTCGTTCACCGTCACGATATGGACGCCTTTTCCCGTCAATGCGTTCAGGTACGCCGGCAAGGTAGCCACTAGCGTTTTGCCCTCACCGGTTTTCATTTCCGCGATTTTGCCCTCATGCAGCACGATTCCGCCGATCAGCTGGACATCAAAATGCCGCATTTTCAGAGTCCGTAACGACGCTTCTCTGACAGTCGCAAAGGCTTCGGGCAAAAGGTCATCCAGGGGTTCGCCCTGATCGAGACGCTCTTTAAACTTTGCGGTCTGGGCTTTGAGCTGGTCATCACTCATGGCCTGGGCTTCAGCCTCAAGGGTATTGATGTGTTCAACCAGGGGCCG
>JASFPY010000234.1:0-4790 GCA_050115755.1 Desulfobacteraceae bacterium
TTGCATCTTCAGGAAGCGTATCCACCCGGGCCATGATGACATCCTGAATTGTAGAAGGTATTGAGACAGCCTGCATACCCTTTGCCAGACGAAAGGTTTCATCCTTTCTTTCGATGAAGTTCAAGTCTCTAAGAGATTTTATAAATTCTTCGATGAAGAATGGAATCCCTTCAGTTTTTTCAAGAATCAACTCTGCAAAATCACTTTCGATGTCCTTGCTGCCCAAAAGGTTGTTTACCATCGTAAGGCTCTCCCGATTGGAAAGACGGTTCAAAGTGATCTGATTATGGTATGATTTACCACCCCAGGTGGGCACATATTCAGGTCGATATGTGAATATCAAAAATACCCTTGCTCCTGATACACTATCAAGCAGGGCCTTAAGATAGTCCTCAGAGCTCTTGTCAATCCAGTGAAGATCTTCAATGGCGATAATCAAGGGCCTGATCTGCGAAGATTTAATGCTGATTCGTTTTATAGCTTCGATAATCCGATCTTTCCTCGCCTCGGGACTCAAGGTTTTCGTGTCCATACCACTGTCTATAACCGATAAGAGTTCCAAAAGATACGGCAGGGTCGAAGTCTCATCCGCTTCTAAAATTTTCAGGCCTCGTTTAAGCTTTTCCGTTATTTCAAAATCTCCATCGCCTGCTTCGATATCAAAGTTGGACTTTACAATGTCGATAACCGGATGATAGGCTATCCCTTTGCTGTAAGAGAGACATTTGCCCTCTTGAAAAGTGACATCTTCGTTGGACACAGCCTTTCTGAACTCATACAAAAGTCTGGATTTACCGACACCTGCTTCAGCAACGATAGAAAATGCCTGCCCCCTGCCTGTTTTGGAGCGATCGAAACCATCCAAAAGCAGCTCAAGTTCGCGCTCTCTTCCCACAAACCGAGTCAATCCTCTTTCAGCACTGACATCAAACCTCGTCCTGCTTGTACTGGGAGCAATCACACGATACGCTTTAACTTTACCTTCTTTGCCTTTAATTGCATAATCTCCCAGGGCTTCAAAACGAAACAACCCTTCTGTGAGTTTAAACGTTTCATCCGTGACATAAGTGCTGCCCGGCTCTGCCAACCGCTCCATCCGGGAAGCCAGATTTACCGTATCGCCGACTGCCTTGAATTCGACTCTAAGATCATTACCTAAAGTACCGACAACCACCGAACCAGTGTGAATGCCGATACGCATCTTTATTTGAGGTATATTTGCCTTCTCCTGCTTCATCTTATCATTGAATCTCGTCATCTCCCGGTGGACGGCATAGGCAGACCGAATCGCCCGCTGGGGAGCATCCTCCAGTGCAATGGGTGCACCGAAAAGAGCCATTATACCGTCACCGGTAAATTCATTGACCGTGCCTTCATAGTCGTGAACCTTGTGAATCAGAATTTCATAGATCTGGTCCATGACAGAGTAGGCTTCTTCCGGGCCAAGTTTTTCAGAAAGCTGAGTAAAGCCTTCCATGTCAACAAACATCACTGTGACTTGTTTGCGCTCGCCTTCAATTCTGTTTCTCTGGGATAGTATTTTCTCAGTGAGGCCTTTGGGAAGGTATTTTTGGATCTTGTCTAATTTCTCATCAAATGAAGGTTCTTTTTGAGATGGGGTTGATTTTGTTATCAGTTTATGCCCACAACCATTGCAAAACTTCGCTCCCACCGGCAGCACTTTCTCACATTGCGGGCATTTTTGTTCAAGTTTTTGGCCACACTCAAGACAGAAATTGGAGTCCGCTGGATTCTCAAACTGACACTCTGGGCATTGCATATTTGTGCCCTCCATTAATGGTCATGCAGTTTGAATGATGTTGAATTAAGGCAGGATGTTGAAACTTTGATATCGCAAATATGACTTCGTGTCAAATTAGAGGGAATACAATATATTGTCGTTGGGGCTATCGGCGATTTTTGAAGGGCTTCGTGCCTCTATACATTCAAAAAAATTGCAAATTGGATACGATAATCAAAATGCCTCATCAAATAAGGAAATGATCAGAACTTTATTTTTTTAGATAGAATATGGGTGGCGCTGCCCAGATACAATTCGGCGGCTTCGCCCTCGGTTTCCGAAAGCGTGGGATGCGGGTGAATGCTGAGGGCCATGTCTTCTGCCAGGGCTCCCATTTCAATGGCCAGCACCCCTTCGGAGATCAATCCTTCCGTATCGCGGCCGGTAATCCCTACCCCCCGGATTCGACCGGTTTCCGGATCAATAATGATTTTGGTCAGGCCTTCGGGTGCGCCCATGGTGGTGGCACGGCCAGAGAATTTCCAGGGAAAGCGCTGAACCTGGATCGCAATATTTTCCCTGCGGGCCTGTTCTTCGGTCAGCCCGCACCAGGCGATCTGGGGATCGGTATAGACCACGGCTGGAATGGCGCGAACATCAAAAGCGGAAGGTTCACCGGCAATTACCTCGGCCGCCACCTTGCCCTCGCGCGTGGCTTTATGTGCCAGCATCATCCCGCCGACCACATCTCCCACCGCAAAGATGTGCTCATCAGCGGTGCGCTGCTGATCATCCACTTGGATGAAACCTTTTTCATCAAGTTCCACCTTGGTATTTTCAAGGCCGATATCCTGCGAACGGGCGTTGCGGCCGATGGCCACCAGCACCCGATCAAAACGCTGCTCAGCGTTTTCGACCATACCCTCCAGAATGACATCAACGCCGCTTTCATCGGCCTTCATGGAAACCACTTTGCTCTGGAGGCTGATGGCTTCAAAAAGCGTGTTTAACCGCTGGTGCAACGGCTTGACCAGATCCGCATCAACACCGGCCAGCAGCCGGTCTTCCAGTTCAACCAGACTGACCCGGCTGCCCAGAGCAGCGTAAACCATACCCAGTTCGAGACCGACGTAACCGCCTCCGATGATCAGCAGGGTCTGCGGCACATCTGCCAGTGCCAGGGCGCCGGTGGAACTCATGATTCGACCGCCGGATTCAAACGCGTTTCCCGGAAATTCGATGGGGCGAGATCCCGTTGCAATAATCGCATGGCGAAATTTGATGCGGCTGACTTCGCTATCACTTATTCGTGCCACATGCGCGCTTTCAAATTTCGCCCGGCCCTGTAATAATTGAACACCGCGTCGCTCGCTTAAACTAACCAGGCCGTCGGCCATCGAATCGATGACGTTGCCTTTCCACTCACGCAAGGCCTTTAGATCAATACGGGGTTTTCCGAAGGTGACACCCATGCGTTCGGCGCGGGCGGCATCGTGAATCAGTTCGGATAAAAAAAGGAAGGTTTTGGAAGGAATACAGCCTTTATAAAGACATACGCCGCCCGGCCGCCGGGCAGGATCCACCATGGTCACGTCCAGCCCCAGGTCGGCGGCGCGAAAAGCAGCCGCATAACCGCCCGGTCCGCTGCCAACAACCAGGACTTCGGTTTGCTGTTCTAATTCACCCATTACCATAACTAAACCTTCGGTTTGTTTGTTGTCCGTTGTTCGTTGTCCATTGTTTCTGGCCACTGGCCGCTGGCTATTTCTGAATGTCAGATAGGTCGAATTTACCAGAAGCTAGCCGCAACGGACAACTGACAACGAACAACAAACAATTTAGATCATGGAGATAAGCAATTCATCCGGATCTTCCAGGGCATCGATAACCAGCTTCAAAAATTTAATGGCATCGGCACCGTCCAGCACGCGATGATCAATGCAAAGCACGATCGGCATGATCAGCCGCGGGGTGATCTCGGGCTTGCCGCCCTTATCGATCACAGCCGGCTGCAGACGCCCCTGGCCCATTCCCAGGATGGCCACCTCCGGGAAATTTATGATCGGTGCAAAATAACCGCCCCCCATGGCACCGGCGTTGGTGATGGTAAAGGTGCCGCCCTGCAGATCGTTCAGTGAAATCTTGCGGGAGCGGGTCTGGTCAACCATGTCATTTAATTCAATCGAGAGCTCTTTTATACTCTTGCGGTCGACATCCCGGATTACCGGCACGATCAGGCCGTCGTCGGTGTTTACGGCAACGCCGATATGAAAATATCTCTTGATGATGATCTCACCGGCCTCAACATCAAGGGTTGCATTAAATTGCGGATAGGTTTTTAGAGCGGTGGCAACCGCTTTTAAGGCAAAAACCGTCATCGTTAAACGGCCGCCCTCGGCCTGAATTTCAGCCTTGTGTTTCTGGCGAAACGCCTCCAGCTTGGTAATGTCCACCTCATCCTGACTGGTTACATGCGGTATCTGAGACCAGGCAATCACCATCTGTTTGGCGGTTGCCCTGCGAAGCGAGCGAAACGGTACCCGTTCAACCGGACCCCATCTGGTAAAATCCGGCAATGTCGGTGACGGTATGGACACAGCAGCTGCTTCGGCCCGCACAACTTCACCGGCAGTCGGCGCTTCGGCCGCTTCTTTGCCCGTTTCAGCAAAGGCCCGCACGTCATCGGCTGTCACCAGACCGCCCGATCCGGTTGGCGTCACCCGATGAAGATCAACGCCCAATTCTCGCGCCAAGCGGCGGGTTGCCGGCGATGCCGGTATGGGCCCTTTTAGTTTTGCCGCCTCCGCCGGGGATATGGCTTCAACGGCTTCAGACGTCAACTCTTCAGGTTTTCCCGCCTCGACCGCCTCGGCTGCTTCGCCGTTGCTGAAGGTCATCATCACATCGCCGACCTTTACCGTGTCCCCCGGTTTGACACGTATCTCGGCTACCGTCCCGCTGAAGGGAGACGGAATCTCCACCGCCGCCTTATCGGTTTCGACCTCTAAAATGATATCCCCCTCTTTGACTTCCTGTCCCAAGGCAACGT
>JASFPY010000235.1:0-4781 GCA_050115755.1 Desulfobacteraceae bacterium
CTTGATTATGTCCATTGACGGCATCCGTCAGAAAAAGAAATACTTCTGGGACATTTGCAAGAATCACAATCGACACTGGCTGGCCGCCAATATGTCCGGTGAGGCTTTCCTGGGCTTCGGCGCCTTTAATACCAAGAAAACCACCGGTCAGGATGTGGTTGATTTTATTAAATTCCGCCAGAACATTGCCGACGGCCGAGATTGGAATTTGGACATGTTCGCGGAGGTTATGGGAAAACCGCAGGAGTAGTATAACGATAATATCAACCCTGTATTTAATGGCAGGCGATGCTGTTCGGAAAGCGCACGCCTGCCATTTTTATTTTGTCCCAGCCTCGTCGACGCAAAAAAAAGAAGTAACTTGAACAATGGCGTAATATTGGGTAAGATTTCGGCTGACCTGCCTCGCGATGTAAACAAGCGTGACCAAGTCAACCCCGATGCGAACATGAAAAATGGCCGAGACGTCCTCAAAAGAAACGTTTCTCAAAACCCCAAAAGGTGATATCTGCATTCATTCCTTTTGTCGCCCGGAACAAATTCAGCACTACAACTTCGATCGCTATTTTGGAATCAGCAATGATTTCAAGTCTCTCTTTACGCAAAGGGAAAGTTTAGCCAAAAGCGCCGCCAGTGAGGGGGCCAATTTGGTTCTGGCGCTTGCAGACATCCGGGACATTATCGGCTACGGCCTTCTGGCCTATCCCGATGCGGGGGAACGCTGGGCTTCGCTGGGGGAAGAGATCATGATAGAACTTAAGGCCATTGAGGTCGGTCGCCCGTGGCGATCTGTTGGGATTGCACCCGAAATTATAGAAATGATGCTGGCCTATCCCCGCATTGAAGAGAAAATTATTTATCTTGTTGGATATTCATGGACCTGGGATTTGAAAGGCAAAAATATGAGCGGTGAGGAATATCGTCGGATGCTCGTTAAACTTTTTGAGCCCTTTGGTTTCAAGGAGTACGAGACCAACGAGCCCAATGTCTCTCTTCGGCCGGAAAATATCTTAATGTGCCGTATGGGTCAAAATGTCACCCAGACGATAAAAGACCGCTTTAAATGGCTGCGGTTTGGACTGACGCCATGGACCTGGCAGGTTGATAAGAAATAGACAGGGTTTCAGGTTTCGGGCGTCAGCATCAGGCAATTTGCTCAAAGATCTTAGCTAGGATTCCTGAAAGCTGGCAACAAGCCAGGAAGCAGTGAGCGATTAAGCTCTAAAGCATTCAGGCATCCAAGCTTCCCAGCCTTCTATCTATTTTTCTGAAACCTATTCGAGCCAATAGCAAGAGGTAGGATTATTTGACAGTCGTCATTATGAAGTGTATGAAGTTTGATAATTGGAAAAATTTGAGATTCATTTTTGCGTTATCCAATTGCTGCGGTTTGTCGCAAAAAAATCATGTTGAGGAATAAAATGTTAGAAAATCGTATGGTCTATTCAAACGGCAAGTATATTCCCTGGGAAAAAGCCACCGTGCACATCATGAGTCACAGCTTTGGGCGGGGATCGGCTATTTTTGAAGTGATGAGCCTGCATGCGACGGTCGACGGCCCGGCCATTTTCAGGCTTGAAGCGCATATCGACAGGCTGTTCAGGTCTGCTGAATTGCTGGATATGGAGTTGCCTCTTTCAAAAGCGGATTTATACCAGGTCGTTGCAGAGACCGTAAAACGCAACGGGCTTCAAAAAGGGGTCATTAAACTGATATGTTACTATCCTGATTTTTCGTTTGAAATTCTTCCCCAGCAAAAGTTGCTGAGCGTTACTGTCTTTGCGCTTGATCCCGAGCAGGACCTCGGTAAATTCGGCATTCCGTTTGAAACGGGCACAACCGCCTATGTAAGCAGCTGGCGCAAGCTTGATCCCAGAACGGTTCCGGTTGAAGCCAAAGCGGCTGCCAACTATTTAAACGGCATGATTGCCCGAGCTGAAGCGAAAAAAAACGGTTTCGAACACGCCGTTATGCTGGATACCGGGGGCTTTATTGCCGAGGGTGGAACCGAATCGGTATTTCTGGTTAAAGACAATTGCCTGATGACGCCCGCGACCGGAACGTTGTTAAGAAGCATTACCCGCATGTCGATTCTCGAAGCTGCCAGCGAATCCGGCATCGAATGCCTTGAAGGACAGTTAAAGCCTGAGCTGTTGTTTGAGGCCGACGAAATGTTTGTATCCTCAAGTCCCTTCAAAGTTTTACCTGTAAAAAAAATCAATGATCACAAATTCGATGATGCGCCCGGGCCGTTGACCCGGAAAATCGCTGAACTCATCGCTGCTATCGCCGGTGGTAATGACAGTCGCTTCAAAGGATGGCTATATATGGTGGCGTAAGGTTGATTTTGGATATGAAAATGGATCCAAAAAAAATACTTGAGGGGGACCAGCTTGCCGGTGGCCGGCTGATCCGATTGCTGGAAGAAGGCGCTCCTGAAGGTATTGCGGGATTTAAAGCCATATTCTCGCACACCGGCAAGGCGTTTGTTCTGGGGATTACCGGCCCGCCGGGCTCGGGTAAATCAACCCTGGTGGCCCATATTATCGCTGAATTCCGTCGCCGCGACCGAAAAGTCGGCGTGGTTGCGGTGGATCCCTCAAGCCCCCTGTCAGGAGGTGCGTTTTTAGGTGACCGCTTAAGAATGCGGCAGCATACCGAAGACAAAGGGGTTTTTATTCGTTCAATGGCGACCCGGGGGCACCTGGGCGGTTTGAGCCGGACAACCCGGGAAACGGTAATGGTGCTGGATGCCATGGGCTATGATGTTGTCATCATCGAAACGGTGGGCGTCGGGCAGGATGAAGTCGAAATCGCTGATTTTGCGCATACCACGGCTATCGTCAGCATACCGGGATTGGGAGATGATATTCAGACCATGAAAGCCGGGTTGCTGGAAATCGGTGACCTGTTTGTTGTCAACAAGGCCGACAGGCACGGAGCCGACGAGGAGGTTGCACGCTTACGGGGTATGCTTGAAATGGGAACGATTCCGGAAGATGGATGGAAGCCGCCGGTTCTTAAAAGCGTTGCTGTGAAAGGTGAGGGAATTGAGCAGCTGGTCGATACCGTCTGGAGCCACCGCCGGTATTTGATGGATAGCGGCCAATTTAAGGCGCATAATACCGAGCAGACATTTCGGTTCGTTCAAAGCCTTGTTATGGAAATGGCGGCTGACAAAATTTTTAAAAAGGCCGAGGATTCTGCTGCCTATCAAACCCTTCTAAGCAACTTAAATAAACGTAAAATCGATCCTTTCACAGCCGCTGAAAAGCTGGTAAAAGGCTTATAATTAGTTGCTCGCTGTCAGCCAACAGGTAAGTGTTGCGTTTGTTTTATGGGTTCGATTTGTTAAATTGGTTAAGATTAAACGAATAAAACCAATCAGACCAATTCAACCAATGAAACGTTAATCGGTTTTCCCCCCTGCCTGCAGGTTTCTTATTTCCTGAGCAATTTCGCGGCTCAACTGGGCGATGGTTTGACTCGATGCCGCAACCAGGGCTTTATAATCTATGGCCGGCAGAGGTTCTTCGATCAGCGATGTTTTTGCAGCCTTGATCGCTTCATTTTCCCGGTCCGACACCCGCCAGACAACTTCTAAAACCACATTTTCACCGAATTGACCTTCAAAGTATCGGACATCCAGCGCAATCCGGTAGTGCGGTTTAAAACCTGCTTCCCAGGGATATACAGCCACCCGATCTGTGGCCAGCAAAAGCGCAATATTTTCCGCCAGCACCTTGGCAAAGCCCTCCTGCAACGGACCTGCCCAGCGGTGAAACTCATCCACATTCAGGGTGTTCGGGCCCGTGCGGGTCACGATCTGAGGGCGATCAAGGATTTTCGGAATTTCCACCGGGCCGATACCGATGGCAATATTTTGAGCGGCATCGGCTGGATTGGCTTTCTGCATCGTACCGCTGAGGGAATTTAAGGTATAAAATTCTACCGGGGTCGGGCTGCCGCTGCATCCAGCCAGCAAAACGGCAATAAACAAAACCAGCAGTGATGTTTGTTGAAAAAATCGGTTGCGCATCATTTTGCTTTTCCTTTCCCGTAAATGAGGGCCTTTGGATTTCTTTCGAGATATTCAACTAGAATACGAACGGAACGCGCGGCCTCACCCAGCTCCATGATCGCCTGTCTCATTTCGTACTGCAGGGGTGAATCCTGGCCAAGAGTACCTTCGACCGAAACCAGGGTTTTCTGCGCCTGGTCCAGAGTCGAACTGATTTCCGGTGCAACTGTCGAATCTAAATTTTGCACCAGTTGCCGGGCCTCCTGAAGGGTTTCATTCAGGGCCTGAACGGCTGCCAGCAACTCCTCGGATTCTGAGAGCCGCTTGACGTTTTGCAGGGTGTCGCCCAGATCTTTGCCGATCTGCTCGATTGGCACCGTTTCAAGCTTGTTGAGCAGTTCATTGACCCTGGTGGTAATCATCTGCAAAGGCGCCGGTATGGTGGGTACCTCCGGAAATTTTCCGTCTAATTTAACCTGGGCTTTGGGCGCATCGGGATGAAAATCAATATCCACGAAAAGCTGACCGGTGAGCAAACTGCCGGTTTTGAGCTGGGCCCTGAGACCTTTGTCGACCAGATTTTGCAACTGTTGCGTGGGATCCATGTTCGGCTCGCCGGCCCAGCGCTGGGGCTCGGTTTCAATCAGCACCGTAATCCGGGGGGAGAGTGTTCCCGGATCATACGCGGCTTCGATGTCGACAACCTGCCCAATCTTAATTCCTCTGAATTCCACCGGGGCGCCGACCGTCAGGCCCCTGA
>JASFPY010000236.1:0-4779 GCA_050115755.1 Desulfobacteraceae bacterium
AAGGATAAAATGGCCCCTTACAAGGTGCCGGTCGCGGTTGAATTTATTGCGGAAGTGCCGCGTGCCGCATCGGGCAAGGCTTTGAGGCGGCTACTGCGGGACAAAGAATGGGGCAGGTGTGATTAACACGGAACTACATAGAGGGAGGGAACTGCGATGAAAAAGGTATTGACCAGTCTCGAGGCGGCGGCCAGGCTTGTTCAGGACGGAGACCTGGTAACCTTCGGCGGGGCGACCTTCCACCGGGCTCCGATGGAGTTCGTACGGGAGCTGGTGCGCCAGGGGAAAAAGGAACTGAATCTGATAGACCGCGAGCCGGCCATGGACTTTGATCTGCTCATCGGGGCCGGCTGCGTTGCCAAAGTGCGGACGGGAATGCTGGCCTTTGAGGTCTTTGGAATGGCACCCAATTTTCGCAAGAAATCGGAAAAAGGTGAAATTGTCACTAAAGAGGGGGCCTGCCAGCCAATCATTGCCGGATTTCGTGCCGCCGCGATGGGTCTGCCGTCGATACCCGTGAAAGGGATGCTGGGCTCGGACCTGCTGACGATCAGCGAGGTGGTCGGAAGCCAGACAGAGATTCAGGATCCGTTTACCGGCGAAACGATGATTGCCGTGCGGGCCATTGAGCCGGATGTTGCGGTTATTCACGCCCAAAAGGCGGATGAATACGGCAATGTAAGAATTGAAGGCCCTTTTTATGAAGATGTTATCAAGGCCAAAGCGGCCAAAAAGGTGGTGGTAACAGTGGAAGAGCTGATTTCCAACAGTGAGATCAGAAAAATGCCTGAGGCCACAACCCTGCCGCATTTTATCGTGGATGCCGTCGTCGAAACGCCCAGAGGCGCCTATCCGTGCTCCTGCTTTAATTATTACGATGCGGACTATGATCACATCCAGGCATACCTCAAGGCAGCAGCTAAGGATCAATTCGATCAATATCTGGACAACAACGTTTACGGGAGGGCAAGTGCATGAATACAGGGATCGAAACACCGGATTTGATGATCTATGCGATGGCCTCGGAGATCGAAAATTTCAACACCGTGCTTCACGGGGTTTCTTCACCCCTGCCGATCCTGGCCATGAGCGTGGCACGCAAAACCCACGCGCCGGATATGGCCTATATTTCCGGAGCAGAAGGGGTCGATCCTGAGCTTGACAGGATTTACCCATCATCCTTCGACGCCCGCTTGAATCGAAATGCGGTTGCATATTTCGGGCTGCACGAAGCCTTTGACCTGGCCCAGCGGGGTGAACTCGACGTCATGTTTTTGGGGGCGGCCCAGGTCGATTGTCATGGAAATACGAACCTCAGTCTCATCGGAGATGTAGAACGGCCAAAAATTCAACTGCCGGGCGGGGCAGCTTCAGCCTTTTTGATGCCGATCACGCCGAAGGTGGTTGTCTGGGTTACCCGGCATTCCAACAGGGTTTTTGTTGAGGAAGTGGATTTTGTGACCGGTCAGGGCTATAATCATCGTTCCGAGCAGTATAAAGCAAATGAGATCATCGTCATCTCCAATCTGGCCGTGATGAACTTCAAAAATCCGGAGCGGGTGATGCAGATTCAGTCTTATCATCCGGGTCACACGGTTGATGAGATCAAAGAAAAAACCGGCTTTGATCTTCGGGTGGCGCCCGATGCGTCGGAAACGCCAGTGCCGAACCATGATGTTCTCGAGCTCATTGCAGAAATTGACCGGGATGGTGTACGGCACAGTGAATTTCGTTAAAGTAAGATTTTTGGCAAAAAATACGATCCGTTTCGAGGAGAAGAATCAATGACGACATACACCGGCAGGCAAAGAGTTTCCGCGGCCTTTAAAAAGACCTTTACCGATACCGATATAAAAGTTGATCGGATCCCCGCTTATCCCATCCTGGGCCATCACACTGCCCAGCTGGTCGGTGCCAGCGTCAGGGAGTTTTTGCAGGATCCAAAAATTTTTACGAAAGCCCAGGTGGCGGCTTATGAGCGCTACCGGCCGGACATCATCGTCATGGAGCGGGATCTGCTCATGGATGTTGAGGTCATGGGCAATGAGCTTAAATTTCCCGAAGACAGCATGTGCATATCCACCCGGGTGGCGCTTGAAGACAAGGGAAAATTAAGCCGCCTTCAACTTGCAGACCCCGCCAGAGACGGCCGCATGCCGGGTTACCTGGAAAGCCTGGCTGAGGCCAAAAGCATCATTACCGATGCCATTGTCTCTGCAGTGATTGCCGGCCCCTGGACCATTGCCATCGCCCTGAGGGAGGCGGAACGGCTGCTGCGGGATACCATAAAAGATCCGGATTTCGTCCATGAACTGATGGCATTTTGCACCCAGCAGTCTATCCGGTTCGGTGAAGCGGTTTATCCCCTTAAAGTGGGACTCAGCTTCTCCGAGGCACCGGCCTCCTGCAGCCTTGTATCACCCCGTTTGTACCGGGAGTTTATCTTTCCCTACCACAAACAGATCGCAGACCATTTTAAGGAAAAAAAAGTCGGTACAGGGCTTCATATTTGTGGATATGCGGACCCCATTTTAGAAGATATGGTGGATACGGGCATGACCAACCTGAGCATCGATGCGCCTTCGGATCTGGCTAAAGCCCTGGAGATAACCCGGGGAAAAGCCGTTCTCATCGGCAACATCAACACGAATCTTTTCTTCTCCGGAACCCGCCAGGATATGGAGCAGGCCATAAAAAATTGTATTGCGATGGCGCCCGAAGACAGTGGATACATCCTGTCCAGCGGTTGTGAAGTTCCCGGTATCGCGCCACCGGAAAAGGTGGAATGGTTTATGGAAATCGCTGAAGCGCTTTGTGCTGAAGATCGGTGACAGGCTCAGATAAGCCGTTACCATTCATTTTTGCGCTTTACGGTGAACAGCGATCATCGTGATATCATCAAATTGGGGGGCATGGTCGATGTGGTGAAACAAATCGGTTTTAATTCGCTCGATCAAATCACCTGCTGACGAGACCGGAGCTTCAATCAGCGAAAGAAGCCTTTCTTTTGTAAACAATGCCCTCTGGGGCGAAAGGGCTTCGGTGACCCCGTCGGTATAGCCAATTAGACTATCACCCTGCTCCAGGTGCGCATGCTGGATTTGAAATTCGGCACCGCTGATGATGCCGACGACGGGCCCCTTTGCTTTTAACGTCCTCTTTATTCCTGACTGCCCGATAATGCACGGCGGTTCGTGGCCACCATTGATAAAAGCAAGATCACCGGTAGCTGGATTGAGCACCCCGAAAAACATAGTTGCGAACATAACATCTTTGCCATGTTCTTCGGAGATATAGTCATTGGTTAGGGGCACGGCCTGCAGCATGCGGTTTAAGTCGGCCTCCTGGATTCCTTCCTTATGCTTGCCTGTCTTTGCGATGGACCATCTTCCGAGGCTAATCTGTCCGGAAAAAACCCGTATTAAGCTGCGAAAAAGGGCCATATAAAGGGCTGACCCCACCCCCTTGTCACATACGTCGGCGATTACCAGCCCGAGGTAATTTCCCGGCAGCATAAACACGTCATAAAAATCCCCGGAAACCTGTCGGGCGGGATGAAAACAGGTGTCGATTTCCCATCCGGGAATCGAGGGAATATCCGCGGGCAAAAAATCCCTTTGAATCTTTTTACCTTTTTCCAGCTCGGCATTCAATGCTTGCGAGTAGTTTTCCAATCTGGAATAAAGGCGCGCGTTTTCAAGTGCGATTGCGATCTGCCCGGCGGTCATTTTCATCATTTCGGCAGTTTGTTCGCTGAAATGGCCGGTGCGAGCGTGCAACAGGGTCAGCAGTCCCAGAATTTTTTCATCCCGCAAAATCGGCACCGCCAGTGCGGAACGGACCGAATACGGTTGGTCCGGGAGGTCGAGCCAGCGATCGTCCGTTTGGGTGTCTTCAATTAAGCCCACACGGCGATGGCTCCTGACCCATCCGGCCAGGCCTTTGTCTAAAACCCGGCCGATCAGTTGAGAGCGCTGCTCCGGTGTTGCATCGGCCCGGGTCAGAATGCTTTCGACCACAACGCCGTTGCGATCGAGCAGGAAAAGAGAGCCTTTTTCTGCTCCTGTCAGGCCCACAAAGACTTCCAGTGTTTGCTGCAGAATTGAAATCAGTTTTTCTTCTTTGCCGGCAGACCGGGCCTGTGAAACAAAATTTTCAAGCAGTTTGGTCTGGACTTGAAATGCGGCTTTTTCGCTTTTTAACTGGGTCAGCTCTATTTTAAGTGCATTGAGTTCCTGCAATTTGATTTACCTCCCATTGGACGGTTTTAATTTTGGGGCAGGGCAAATCGCCATCCTGGCTGTTTGAATTTCAAAAAAAAATGTTTGACTGTCACTGTGCCGAATGGTTATAAACACATTGCTTGGATCAAAGCATACATCAGTTGAGCAGACAATACAACTCTATCCAATCGGCGGCTCCTTTTCGCATTCCATGCACCGGGCAATTTTTTTCCGGCAAATTTGTTTAGAAGTGGTTTCAAAACCTCAGATCAGGTACAAGGGCAAGGCAATCAAAAGCTCATAGTCTAGAGCGCATAGCTCATAGAAAAGAAGATTGCAATCCTTTAGACTATCAGCTATCAGCTATGAACTATTAGCTAATTTTGTATGTACGCATTTATCGGAGGTCTGCAACACAGTCATTGGACCTTAGATGGGGTTTTGAAATCATTTCTAGCGGCCTTCAGCGCGAAAGGCACCCGAATCATTCATAGCCCAAGTCGCTTCATACAATTTGATTCGGCACAAACGCCCAAAAATAAGGGAGGTCTTCGAT
>JASFPY010000237.1:0-4778 GCA_050115755.1 Desulfobacteraceae bacterium
CGCATCCTTAGGAAGTGGTTGTAAAAAAAGCGTCTGCTGTTTAAACGCTTTTTTTCTACTACCGTAAACCCGTTTATGCCGCTTTTTCGTAATTCGGAACATTATTCTGAAAAACGATATAAAAATGGGTGGTCCCAAAGAACCACCCAGCAGAACGAGGAGATTGAAGGAGGTTCGCAAACAACCACCTCGATTTTAACATAAGGTTGTGTTGGGATCTGTCAAGATTTCTTTGAAATTCCCGAATGCATCATCCGCCAAAAAAAGTGGCCCATGGGGAATGGGCCACCAGGATAAAGGAAAGTGTTAAGGGTTAAGTTCAGAAGTTAACCAATTAACAACTTTGCAGCTTTGGCTGCCTGCACAGTGTACATTACCACCGTGTATCATGTCAAGAGTTAATTGAGGCCGCTATTCATTGCCCGATGCCTTATCGACAGGTCTCTGAAACTCAATTCCGAAACCGCTTTTGTTGGACCATGTGACTCGGGCATGGCGTTTGATCACACTTCCTTTTTTGCGGTTGGGAATTGCCAGCTGAAGCTGCTGCCCGACATCTAATCCGTCATTTTCATTGGTTTTCAGAAATACGCCGCCCAGGCTGATATTTTTTATTTCCCCTGGAAAAATTTTGTGTTGAACCGCGTACTTTACGTATAAGGAGCAGGCTTTGCGCGGATATCTGCGGGATTCGATTCCCCTTTTTACCGGTCGGTTCAATGAATCGGCATCTAAGAATCGAACGCCGTACCCATAGTAGAAGGAGGATTCCTTCAGGGGCTTGCGCCATTTTATAATAGCGTGATAGCGTTCATAAATATCGGAATCTGGTGTATACGGGGAATTGGGAATGCCGATATAAATATCGGTGCCGGGAGCTAAGAAGTGGTCGGTTTCAAAATAAAGCCCGAAGTCGCTGTAGTTAAACATTCGGGCGCCCTGCAGGATGCCAAATTTGGCATCTTCAAGAACAATAGGTGCCTGGTAGTCAAAGCGGGTATTGTCCCTTTGTTCCGGATTTGAATTCATTAAACCACCTCAAGGCATTTATTTAACACCTTGAAATGGTAAAAATCAAGATTTTATAACAATTAGTTTATCGGTTCCTTATGATTGTACTTTTCAAGCAGGTCCTGGATGGCCTCTTCGAGAAGATCATTTTGCCGCTTTTCCAGCTGAGCGGCCAAAATTCTGATTTCCTTGATTAAATCAGCATCCAGGGTGGTGTTATACATTTTTCTTTTAGCCATATTCGATTTTTTAGATGATCTGTTAATGATTAATTGCTGACCTCTGACTGGCTTTCGGATTTAGCTGTCGGCCTCGCCCGGAATCACTGATCACACCGATAGGCAACCGCAGCTGAACCTACCCGAAAATCATATACCCAGACGACATGGGTGGCCCCCAGATTAGCAGCTCGTTCTAGAATCGCATCTTCGTGTTCCCGGGAGCGATAATTGTCCATACGCCTTCCTGGATCGGCCGTTTCCGATAAGGTGGCCACATAGGCACAGTCCTTCACCATAGGCTCTTCTGCAATTTTTACGGCCGGGATGGTTTTGGTGCACCCCGCAATAAATATGATGCTGACCATCCAAATCAGTTTTTTTATCAAGGCTGTCATGCCTTTAAGTTTTTCAATTGAAATTCGTATCGCTTTCATCTTTTCATGCGGTTCGTATTTGTTAATTATTGTAATATAAATAACAGCTTATGTCAAAATTTCTGTGATGTCTCAAACTCAATAATATAGATATTCTATGCAATAATAAATAGTTATGTAGATCCGAATAAAAAATCGCCAATCTCACAAATACCGCTATCGGCTTAAAAAAAATGGGCTGAAAAGAAAATTTCGCGGCCGCGGGCTGCAAACGCAGATTCCAGAAGACAGATATGGAATCCCACGGCCTGCCAGCAGAAACTAACGAAGGGTTAATAGAATTAAGATTTCGCGACTCGCCTTGAAACAAGGAATGCATAGATGAAGGCAAAAAATACAAAAGTGAACAAATAAACGTTCAAATGCTATATTATTACTTGAAGTTTATATGACATGCTATTAAAATCTAATAATAAATTCACCAATCGATCTGTGAACTCTTTCGGCACCCTCTCCCAGTAAAATTCCATGGCGGTCAAAATTAAACAGCAGGTATTCTTTATCGGCTGATCCGATCATTTCAAATATTTCGCGAGATCCTCTGGGGTCCACAACCGGGTCACCACGGGACTGGACCACCAGTGCCGGTACGTTTAAATCAGCCAATCTTGGCTCCAGATCATCCATGAGCCGTTCGACTTCCACCACCCCGGAAATTGGATTTCGCAAATAGTTAATATGGGGATTTTCCGGTTTGTTTTCCACGAATTCTTTTTTGGCCCCAGCCTGTCGTGCCCTTTCCATGAGGCGGTTCCACATGTCTACCGCAGGCGCAAAGCGTGAAGAAAAATCTTTAAGCCGCAAGGGAGCCGAAACGGCAAAAACACCTGCCACTTTTTTTATCCGCACGGCAAGATCCAGCGCCAGCCCGGCTCCGGTTGAAAAGCCGCCGGCCACCACGTGTTTGCAAATATTGCTGATAATGGCATAACCCTGATCAACGGAAGCTCTCCAATCCGTATACGAACGCGTTGCCAGATCTTCCGGGGAGGTCCCATGGCCCTTTAATCGCGGCGCATAAACCCAGAAACCCAGCCGATTTAAATATTCAGCCAGCTGCCTGACTTCTAAAGGCGCTGCCATGTAACCATGGGACAGAACGATCCCCATATGTCTGGATCTTCCTTTGAGCAGAAAGGGCATGCCCACCGAAAGCGGTTTTGTCTCCCCTGCCACTTTAAACTCTTCATAGTCCTTTTTGAATTCGATAACCGCTTTTTCCTGCAGGAAACCGGCAACTTTTCTTTTAATCCAGAAGCCGGGTTGAACAGCCAGCCGGTTTATCGCGTGTTGAAGATCTGTCAGGGGCTCAATGGCGTTTGCCATCATCTCGACCGGATTATCAATCCGTGTCCGATGGAAATTATAGGGCGAAGAAAATTTCGAGGAATCTTTGACCAGCCGATTGCCTTTCCGGGTAATGATCCCCTTATCAAGGGCAACGGCCATAAAATCTGTGACTTTTTTGCAGCGGTCATCGGTCAGCAGATGCACCTGATCTTCCTGCAAACTGCGGTGCAGGTAAATTTTGCTTTTTTGCGGAATATGGGTGGCCGTCCAAAAAACCCGTCTTCTTAAGTCCGATTCATCAATTGTTTTCGATCTCAACGCACGCAGCATCGAGGCAAAAAGGTGATCGTGATTCACAGTAGTCAGGCTGTAAATAGCAGCCATATATCGTTCCATCAGCTTTAACGCCTCGATCCGTAAGCGGGGTCTCGAAGGTATCGGATCATCAAAACGGATGGGTCGCTGGGCTGAAATATCCTGATAAATGGGGGAGGATTGAAGAAACTCAGATATCTGAATGGGTTTGCCGAAACGGATATCAATATCCACCCCTGAAAGCAGCATGGATCCTTCCGTCATTAATTCTTCGATAATGCGTTCAGGCAGATCCTCGACCAGCCGCACCGCCAGGTTGCTCAGGATATTTTCGCGAACGCGAATGGGGTAGTACGATAGATTAACCGGAATAATCTGCGTTTGGCCGTCAATTACCGGTTCAAGATCCTTAATTTGAAACAGCTCTGTCAGCTGCCTGGCTTCATCGGAATTTTCAGCCGTTAACCGCCGAAGGCGCTGCCGGTAGAATTCGGTCCTCAGAGCCAGGGTGGCGGCGCCGGTGTGCGGCGGATGTTTGCCGCCGGCCGCCGAAACCATAAAGCGCCCTTTTTCGATTATTTTTTTGTTTTTGACCATGCGGCCCTCTGGAAAAATGATCCAGTTGGCCTCGCCTGTGAGCAACGTTTTAACGACCAATCGATCCCGATCCGGATCTTTAGTGGAAACAGCACCAATCTTTTCAAGATATGCCCCGAATGCGCCTTTGAACAGCTCGTAGGCAGCCATCGACCACACAGGAGTTTTGGTTAATCGAAAAATCAAGTGAGGCATCAAAAATGTTTCAAGGCGGGTAAAATGATTAATGACAAAAATATTGGATCCTGCAGCGGGGACATGGTTGTCATCGTGGCACGATATTTCGGCTTTGGACAGATTGGCAATCGTTTTTACGGCCAAACTGGTCGTTCGATATGCAAAACGATTAAGCATACTGCGATCCTCAAAGATTGTTTCTGAAAAACGAGCGCTAAAATGGATGCTGGTTAGCAGGCAGTACCCGGCTAACGAACCCGCATGACTCTCCCTGCGGCCCGTTGTATCCCGGAAGCCCTCCTCTACATAAAATAATAAGAAATAAATAGCCTAAAATCAATAATTTGAGTGAATATGCGCATGGAATATAGAATAGGAGGGCCTTTTAGAATATTCGAAAAGGGCCTCCAGTCCGCTTGGTGCTGAGCTGAGCGCCCGGCAAGAGTTGACAGAATTAGGAAATGGCCCTAATTTAAAATGCTTATTGAGGAAAGATTCTGACCGCCGCGAGAAGTGGTGTTAAAAAATTCCGTATCATCAGGAATAACATGACGACGTTTAAAATCAGCACTCTGGGCTGTAAGGTCAACCAATCCGAATCCGATGCCATTGCCAGGCAACTGGAATCTGACCATTGGGTGCCGGCCGGAAAATACGGTGCAGCCGAGGTAACCATTATCAACACCTGCACGGTAACGCAAAAAGCCTCGATGCAATCCCGCCAGGCCGTGCG
>JASFPY010000238.1:0-4773 GCA_050115755.1 Desulfobacteraceae bacterium
ACATCTGACACCCGACACCTTAAACCCTGTTTAACAGTCCACCGATCAACAGCTAAATCCTCAGCGAGTCACGACTTTGAAATCGGAAAAAGTTATGAACATATACGTGTGCGTCAAACATGTCCCGGACACGGCAGCCAAGATTACCATCATCGGCAACAACCAGATTAATGAAAAGGTAACATTTATCATCAATCCGTATGACGAGAATGCCGTTGAAGCTGCTGCCGGCCTTAAAAAGCAAATTGGCGATGCCGAGATTATTGCCGTGACGCTGGGAAAAGAAGCAGCCGAATCCACGCTGCGATCCGCTCTGGCCATGGGTGCGGACCGGGGGGTCTTCATCCGCTGCGATTACAGCCCGGACAGCATGGTTACTGCCCGGGCACTGAAAGCGGCTATTGAACAGGATGGCCAGCCGGATATCATTTTTACCGGCAGCGAATCCATTGACACTGAAGGCTTTCAAACCATGTTCCGGCTGGGGGCGGCCCTGAAATTTCCGGTGGTCAGCAATGTTGTCGCTTTCAAGCTGGAGGATCGGTTTGTCACCGCAGAATGTAAAATGGATGCCGGCAGCATTGAGGTCATCCGGATGCCCCTTCCTTGCATTATTGGTGCCGGCAAAGCCTTGAATCAGCCCCGCTATCCTACACTTCCCGACATCATGAAAGCCCGAAAAAAGCCGATTCGATCTGTTGCTCTCGACAGCCTCGAGCTGGATTCCCCGGCCGGAGGTATGGAGATTGTTGAACTGCGCCCGGCTGTTGAAAGACGCCACAGTAAAATCATTGCGGGCTCTGCTGAAGAGGCGGTAAAAGAGCTGGTCCGATTGCTAAAGGCAGAGGCGAGGGTCATCTAACCGTTCAAAAGAAAAAATCGATTCAGCCATGCAAAAAATCGGTATTTTAATTGAAACGAGCGCTCAGGAGCTCAAACCAACCCTGTACGGTGTTATCACAGCTGCACAGGGAGAGGGTCACGAACTTTACGGCCTGGTGTTTGACGGCAAAGGTGCCCTATACAGGGAGGATCTGCAAGCCTATGGTATTCACAAGATTGTCGATATTCAATCGGCAGAAGGGCTGTTGAGCTGGAACCCGCATAACTGGGCGAGGGCAATTGTCCAGGCCATGGATCAATTGGGGATTCACATCCTGCTGGGTCTCACCACGTACAGGACCAAAGACGTGTTTCCCCGAATTGCCGCAATACTGGACGCACCCCTTTTGCTGGATTGCATTGACGTCGACCTTAAAACCTTAACAGCAGAAAAATCCCAGTTTTCCGGCAAAACCATTGCAACGGTCAGAATGCGGGGAAACCACTTCCTGTTTGGTATCCGCCCTAACGTCATCGAAGCCTGCCCGGCTCCCACCGATGCCGAGATTGTGTCATGCCACATTCAGATCGATGATGAATCGCTGGTGGTTGAAGCCGTTACACAGGATTTCGCGGGTACAATGGATCTGTCCGAGGCCCAAATCATTATCGCCGGTGGTCGGGGCATGCAAAACGGCGAAAATTTCAAAGTCCTCCATGAATGTGCGGACGTTCTTGATGCGGCCGTAGGCGCCTCGCGGGTCGCTGTGGATGCCGGCTGGGTCCCCCATTCGATGCAGGTGGGCCAAACAGGAACGACGGTGAGCCCCAAGCTTTATATCGCCTGCGGGATTTCGGGTTCGGTCCAGCACTTTGCCGGAATGAAAACATCCGGGGTGGTTGTCGCCATCAACACCGACGCTCAGGCAGCCATGATGCAGCACTGCGACTACGGTATTGTGGGGAATCTTTTCGAAGTTGTACCCCTTCTCACTCACCAACTGAAAACCGCGCTCGACAATGAATAAGCGCGGTGCAACTGAAATCAATAAATATTTTTGCCGATACAGGGTTCTAATCTAAAAGGTGTATTTCGTTGTAGGGCAGGCAAATATGGGTTTTAGGGAGTTTTGGGTTCTATTCTTTTTTTTCCGCTTCAATTTTTTCCGGATCTTTTTTATCTTTTTCGTCTGACTCACCTCTGAAATTTCGGATGGCTTTACCCATTCCTGCGCCGATTTCAGGCAGTTTCCCGGCGCCAAATATAATCAGAATGATTACCAATATGATAATCAGTTCCGGCATGCCAATTCCAAACATAATACCTCCTAATTATTCGGGCCTTGCTTGTTTCAGTTCATCGAGCAGCTGTTTGAATTCTTTTGATTTGATATAGCGGTCAACACTGCTTTGATATGCAATCCATTTCGTCCAGGCATCAATCCAGGCCTCGTTGTGCCAGTAACAATCAGGATCCCCCCGGCCTTTTAATCTTTCGATGTACTCTAAATATTCATCAGAGCACCCTTTGCAGAAGTTGTAAGGGACTCTCAAATTTCGGCGGTACTTTTCGCCGGCTGCGGGGTTATGCTCGATTTGCGTACCGCATTTTTCGCATTTCAGCGAGCAATGGGTACACTGAAACACCTTTTGCACGGCCAATACCTTGCGCCTTCGAATTAAAGCCGCTTTTTTATCTTTAGCCAGATCAAGCTTTTTATCAAGGGAGATGATATCCGCCACGGTAACCCAGTGATCCTTGTTGTTGATATTACTTAAATTGAGCGTTTTAAATTTTAAATATAATCATTCGCAGAAATTTAAATTTGCCCCAACCGGATTCTGACTATAACACCGGCCTATTTTTGTGTCAATCTTTTCAAATTTATCATTTTGCAACGCTTATCTTAAATTATGATAACCCGTTATGATTGGCCCGCAGACGAAAACCGACAATTTGTATCTAATCATTGAAAAAAAAAGTCGCACGTGTTAAAAAATTTAGTTTAAACTCTCGTTTATTATCTGTTTTTTTTTGAGGATTTTGACCATGAACAACCCATTCCGCCCCCGGGGCCTCCCGGTGTTGATCGGCAGCCTGCCTTTGACGGATCATGTCGAGGCCTGTCAACTTGTATGGGAACACACGCCGCAGATCCCCCTGTGGATTCAGCTTCCGGCCCATAAAGAAGAAGGAATGGTCGCCCAATTCATGCCCGGATTGCCTGGGATTTGCACGACAGGGGGCAGCGCTTACATAAATGCCGATCAAGATGGCTTTGATCGTGACATACTACAGTTCTACGAAGACTATATGGCTGTTGTGGAAGGCCACACTGATCTTTCTGAGTCAAGGTTTGTATTGAGTGAAGACACTGCCAGGGGTTTTTTTATTTTTGTCGAGCGCTTAAAGCGCCTTACCACCCCGCCGGTTGCGGTCAAGGGACAGGTTACCGGGCCATTTACCTTCTGTACCGGAATATCGGATCAAAACAAAAAGGCCATTATCTACGATGAACAGGTAAAAGATGCCGCTGTGAAATTGCTGGCGCTGAAATCCCGCTGGCAGGTAAAGCGGTTGAGCGGTTTTGGCGCTCCGGTCATTATTTTCTTCGATGAACCCGCCCTGGCCGGTTTTGGATCATCCGGGTTCATCGGTATTTCGCGGGATGCAATTGCCCAAAGCCTTGAAGAGGTTATTGCTGCCGTCCATGCAGAAGGCGGACTTGCCGGGGTTCATGTTTGTGCCAATACGGACTGGTCGCTGGTTTTGGAATCAGCAGCCGATATCGTCAGTTTTGACGCGTATTCCTATTTTGATCGATTTATCCTGTATTCTGACCAGATCAAAAAGTTTCTGGATGCAGGTAAAATGATTGCCTGGGGGATGGTGCCGACCCTGAAAGCAGACGAGCTGGAAAACGCAACCACTGAGTCACTGGTCGATCAATGGAAACAAAAAGCGGTGCAGATCGAAAAGCTCGGCATTGATTCAGATCAGCTGATATCCCAATCTTTAATCACGCCCAGCTGTGGTGCCGGGTCCTTAAGCACCGGGCTGGCAATCAAGGCGTTGAGATTGACCCAGGAGGTCTCGCAGCAGATACGACAAAACATAGCCTGAGGTTTCAGGTACTAGGTATCAGAGGACAGGAAAAAAAGATTTAAATAGCCACAGACACACACAGACATACACGGACAATATTTTTCCTCCAATGGGTCGGCCAAATAAAAGTTAGTGTGAGTCCGTGTGGGTCCGTGGCTATTAAAATAAATTCAATTCAGAGAGGGAGCGTATGACTGAAAATTCGAATGAAGCGTTTACAGGTGCGACACGTTATATACTCGATGACGAACTGGCTAAGATCGTGAATATTTCCATGGCTCTGGAAATGCCATTGCTGTTGAAAGGAGAGCCCGGGACCGGAAAAACCATGCTGGCGCATGCGATCGCTGAAAGTCTGAAGATGCCCTTGATTGTACTCAATGTTAAATCCAGCATGAAGCTCATTGATGCACTGTACCAGTATGACACGCTGACGCGGCTCAACGACAGCCGTTTTGGCGATTCAACCCGTGATGTCAGCAAAATAGAAGATTACATCCGCATGGGTAAAATCGGGCAGGCCTTTAGCGCAAAACTGCGAACGGTTTTGCTCATCGATGAAATCGACAAGGCCGATACCGATTTTCAGGATGACATGCTGGATGTTCTGGATCAAATGGAGTTTGATATCATTGAAATCGATAAAACCATTAAGGCAGTACACCGCCCGGTGATTATTATCACCTCAAACGCGAAAAAAGACCTTTCCGATCCGTTCTTAGGGCGCTGTAATTTTCACCATATTGCGTTTCCGGAGCCCGAAATGATGCACAAAATTATCTTGGTGCACTTTCCGCAGATCGATACCCAATTGCTGGAAAATGCGATAACCGCTTTTTATGCCA
>JASFPY010000239.1:0-4768 GCA_050115755.1 Desulfobacteraceae bacterium
CAGCGTTCCGTCATTGAAGTCGTCGCCGATCATAAAGATGTTGGCCCAGTCATCCGGGGGATTGCTGGCCGAGGATTTGTTATAGTAGATGTAGTAGTCGCTGTCAGAGCTACTCGCATTGATGATCGCCTGGGTCTTGAACCAGATCTTGGTGGAGGCATCGTTCCAGGAGGAGAGCGGATCCACAGCACGGTCCAGCTCCGTCCAGGTTGCCCCATTCCAATAGACCACACGAACGTCATCCCCGTCAGCCTGGGCGCTGTCTTCGCTGACCATATCTGCATGGTCGAAGGTCACCGAAACCGAATAGCCACTGGGGATTTGCTCCGTGCCGGCTGTAATGGTGATCTTCTTGCGTCCGAAATAGGTGTCATCCCACCATTCATCGCACAGAGCCGTCGGTTGGCCGCTTTCAAATTCCAGGGCTGCCGCAAGATCGTCATTTGAGGCTTCATCGGCATAAATTTTCATCAAAAAATCGGCCCCTGAGGGCGAGATCAGACTCGAGACCCAGCTCGACGCTCCCTGATTGGTGTGATAACCCTGGACACCGCCCTTCACATCGCTGGATGAATAATCCCAACGGAAATATTTTCCCGTGGAACCGCGATCAGCAGGATTGGTAGGAAGCAATCCGGCGTAGTAAGTCGTCAGTTCTTTCACTTTGGGGTAAGGGGAGCTGAATGCCGCCGTGTTCCAGCTATAGGTGCTGATACTGTTGTTGGCAAACTCAATCCCCTTGCCGTTGGTGATCTCTTCGCCTTCACCCTTGTTGACACCGTCGAAGATGAATCCGGCCAGACTGGCTGAGTCACTGGAGCCCCGTGACGTGACATAGTAGTCAAATTTAGTGATGTTCCACCAGCTGTCGTAGGTTTGATTGAAATCAAATCCCTGCATGTGGCCCCATTCATTGCTATTGTCGAAATCACAAGCCAGACTCGATCCATTGCCGCCGCCGCTGGTCACGGAGTACACTATCTGGTCAGTGGTTTGAGCAGGATTTAACGTGTCTGCCGAGGTAGACTCGCTTGTATAGCCGTAGTAGACGTAGTAGTTGCTATCCGATTCGCCGTTATTGATTGCGGCTTCCAGGCGAAACCAGGTCTCGGTCGAAGTGGTGTTCCAGCCGCTTTCGATCTTTTGACCGATTTCGTTCTCCGTGCCGCCGTTGTCGTATACAATCCGCCAATCTTTTCCATCTGATCGGAGTTTGCTGCCGTTGATGAGGCTTTGCGTATCGGTTGTAAAGCCGGCCAGGCTGTCGATCGAAACCGTAGCGTCCGAATTATTTGTGATGGTAATCTGCTTGCGGTACTGGTAGTTGCTGTCCCACCAGGCATGGGCGTTGCCTGACAAAAAGCAAACGGCAAACAATGTGATGAAGGCGATAGTTAATTGCCGAATGGACCGGATTTTAATCACAGAATACCCCCCAATAGCCTTTCAGGCGTTTCACCGTGTAAAGACCATTGCAAAGTGCGATATTTTTAGGCAGATTTTTGGCAAGATTCATAATGATTACATATATTTAAAAGCAAAATTTATGCCATGGATTTTTGTACCTTCAGGCTCATAAAAACCCAATTTCCAAGGCTTTCAAATTGAGCCGTTATGTCGCAAAGACAAAATTTGCACCTATTGATCGACAAAAATTGGCAGGATTTGCCCTTGGTTTTTTCAATGAATTCAGAGGATTCGAATCGGCAATATTTATCGCTAGAGAAAGCCGGATCCCCTGAATCAATTATCGGCAATTTGAAAGGAAAATTGAGGGGTTAAATCAAGGAAGGATCGGCTGCTTTTCATCGGGTATTCATTGGGATGCTAAGCGTCGTACCTATTAAACAAATTAATAGTTCATTAAAATGGTTTAATAGATGAAAAAAGGCTCAAGGCGCAAGGCGGAAAACGCGAACGGAAAAAAGCGGGACGGTGTTGATTTTTTGCGTTATTTTATTGATTCATTGTGTTATGGTAGCTGCATGCCACGAAAAGCCCGAATCGATGCACCTGGAGCACTGCAACATATCATCTGCCGCGGCATCGAGCGTCGTAAAGTATTTATCGATGATGCGGATAAGAAGGACTTTGTTGCTCGGCTCGGCCGTGTAATTTCGGAAACCCAAACCCCTTGTTATGCCTGGGCATTGATTGACAACCATTTCCATCTTCTATTGAAAACCGGCAATGTGCCAATTGCCACTGTGATGCGCAGATTGCTTACTGGATATGCGGTCAGTTTTAATCTTCGTCACAAACGCAGCGGCCATCTGTTTCAAAACCGTTATAAATCAATTTTGTGTCAGGAAGACGCTTATCTGTTGGAATTGGTGCGCTACATTCATCTGAATCCGCTGCGCGCCGGCTTGGTGAGTTCAATGCGTCAATTAGATCAATATCCCTATTGCGGTCACAGTATTTTGACGGGCAAAAGGAATTACGACTGGCAGGACACAAATTATGTTCTGAACTTATTTGGCAAAAGCGTTTCGTCCGCCCGCAAAGGTTATCGCGCATTTGTTGAAAAAGGCGTGAAAAAAGGTCGTCGGCCGGACCTGATCGGAGGAGGACTGTTAAGAACTGCTGGGGGTTGGGCTGCGCTGAGAGCTTATCGCCAAATGAAAATACACATTAAAGGGGATGAGCGAATTTTAGGTGACAGTGATTTTGTGGAGTCGGTGCTGGAGGAGCAAAATGAGCGTTTGGAGCGACGCTATCGCATTCAAAAACAGGGATACGATTTTGATAAAATATTGGATCGTGTCGCGAAAATGTTTGAACTTAAACCTGAAGAGGTATTGGGTAAAACCAAACAGTCCATGCGGGTGAAAGCCAGAAGCGTATTGTGCTACTGGGCAGTAAATGAGTTGGAAATGACAGGCGCAGCGGTTGGGCGCCGATTAAAAATGAGCAAATCAGCGGTAAGTCGGGCAGCGGTAAGGGGAGAAAAGATTGTATCGGATATGAAGCTGTCGTTAATTTAAGATTAAAAACGCAACAAATCAACCCCGTCCCCTTTTTGTTAAAATAAGAGAGGGCATCCGCAGGGGATGTCCTCTTTTTTTTATCATTTGCGAAATTGGATGTACCACAGGGAGATGATTTCACGCTTTTCATTGAGCAGGTAGGCGACGGTGTCTCCCACGCTAAAAGCGTAAAGTCCGGCACGGCGATCTTTGGGGGTCGCAAATCGGACTTGCCGTGAAAATTTCCAGACCGTATCATCGATGACAACACCTGCCTTATCGATTCTGTCAATTTTGCCGTATCCGTCAAATCCTCTCTGCGGGTAAAAGTCCGGCACTCTCCACTCCTCGCGCATAAATTTGCCTTCCTTCGCATAGCTGAAATCTCCCGGGACGGCGGTCAACATAAACACCACTGTCAGGACCCAACAGACCCAGAAGGCGCTTCGCCTGCGCCGGAATATCTTATGGAATATCATGATCATGGTCGGTTCATTCTCCTTTATGTATGGTTCAATGCTCATGTTAGAAGTGATTTTAGGGCCACTTCCTGGGTTTGTGTATTATGCGTTATTCATTATTCATTATCCATCAATCATTGCTCTTTCCGCAGCAGACGCCAGTGAGACATGTCTTGTTCGGGCGCCAGCCCGCGTTTTTCATGCATTGTTGTATCAATACTCGGCAGATACATTATTTCTATGTTTCCATCAATCAGATAAGTGGGCATCTCCACTTTGCCGTCTATTTTAAAAGCGGTAGGTGCCGCCCTATCCGGTTGTCCGATATCAATCATATCATCAAAATCGACGTCGCCGTCGTCGTCGAGGTCGAAATAGGCCTTCGGCAGCCTTCCGCCGGTGCAGGGATCCAGCACCGCCACCCAGGAGTGGCCGGACAGACCGCATGTGCTGGCCGTGGCAACATAGGATATCACCGTCAGCCTGCCTCCCCTGATGCGCACATCACTGACCACCCGTACACCGCTTTCAGGCAGGTTAAAATACCAGCCGGCATGCCTCACCGGATCCGGACCCGCATTATCAGTTGGAATATAATTGGGATCACAGTCTTCCGTACCGGCATTAAGGCCGCAATTACCGCCTTCCAGAGTGGTTGACTGCCAGTCCGGTTGACCCGCACTCTGGGTTCTCCAAACCTCGCCAAATGCGGTGCGCTCATCAACAACGATCTGCTGCAACAGCGATACCGTGCTCGGCAGGTAGGTATCGGTGATGAGGCTGCCGTTGAAAGCGCCGACATACTCGGCGTCATCCTCATCATCGTAATCCCAGATACCGTATACCGCCTGGACGCTGAAATCGGCCAGGTCCTGCAGCCCGAGATATCTTCCGGTGCCGAAGGCCACAAGATAACCGTTTTTGTCGCAATGGTACATGACACTCGGCTTGGTGGTGATGGGCTGGTTCGGCGTTTGAAACAGGGGCTTGGGTGTGGCCACATCTTTGTAAGCCACATCCCACTGGGCAGCAGAAGTGTCGCTCAGGTCAAATTTCCATAAATTACCTTTAAGATCACCGGCATAGACATAATCCACCTTATTATCATCATTCACATCGACCGCAACCGGCGTGGAAAGCCCGTTGCAGGTACCGACTCCGGTATCGATCCGTTTCACCAGGTCGCCGGTCACCGGATCGAGAATAAACAACACGGCATTACCGTTGGGGCTGTTGTAACCATTTCCGAAAATAATAATCGTGGGATGCGCAGAATCGTTGGACTCAACCACCGAAACCTTGCTAAAAGAGTAACCCAGATCATTGACCTCGGCAGCG
>JASFPY010000240.1:0-4767 GCA_050115755.1 Desulfobacteraceae bacterium
CTCCGGGCCGAGCCGATTTCAAAAATTCATGTCAGTCCATGATTTCGCAATCTGCAATCGAATAACCGCTGAACCTCCAGCGATGCACAACATATAGTAAGAATCCGTTGACAAATACCTATATATTGAGTATATATAACTATAAGTAGTTTATAAACAAATTTATGATTGCGGGTAAATAATGCCATGAGCTACGTTTCCTGTCCCAAAACCAAGGCGAATAACAAAAAGCACATCGATATCTGCAAGCAATGTCAGCATCGTAAATCCTGTCCGTCATACCTGAATTTCCGGCAACCGGAATTACCCTTAAAAAACTGAGGGAGTTGTTATGACAGATGAAATGCGGGTTGAAGCAGAAGAAAAGCTTTTCAACGATCTTAGAGACGAACCCTGCATCGTATGCGGGGAGCCATACCTCTATGTCATGGGCAGTTATGCGCCGGAGGAACCGAAGCGTTCCGGCAAACGGGAAGAAAAAGCACCTGTTCTTTACTACACCCTGTGCCGTACATGCTTCAACAATGGTCGCATTCCCACCGCCCTCATAGAATCCGCTTACAAAAGCAAATTTGGCCAAAAGGCCGCTTGACAAGCCGTAAGATTTTATCAAAATCTAGCCAAGCAAACAAAAACCCCGGCTCTTCTTTTAATATCGCTGAACCGTAATTTTTCTTGACCGCCTAAAGCGTCTCGGGAAAATTATTTTCTGGTAGAATCGGTCGAAATTATTGACGCTATCGCCGCGCTCGAAGGATCTTAAGCCGGTCTTAATCATCAAATTAGGAGCCAAAAAACCCACCTCTCATCAGGCATTCATTCTTGACCAGCCTGCTATTTTCCTTTAAATTGCACGATATCCGGTTATATAAGCTTGTCGCTATCGGTTTTTCACGCCTCACGATAACCCGTATATTTCATTACAGGAGTGTCTCATGAAGAAGCGGATTTGTTCTATATTCCTTTTATTTCTGCTCCTTTTTTTAACGCTCCCCCTCTCTTCGTTTTCAAAAACGCGCGGCATCAGCGTAACTGCCAAAAAAGGACAGAACCTATACCTGTATAAGGATTACCATGCGCTGGTTGTGGGAATCGGCAATTATGAAAAATGGCCGGATCTGCCCAGCGCTGCCAAAGACGCCGAGGAAGTTGCCTCGCGCTTGGAACAAATTGGCTTTGAAGTCAAACTTTCACTGAATCCTTCTGCCGAAGAATTGAGAAAGGTTCTAAGCAACATTGTTTACGAAGCGGGCAGGGAAAAAAATCGAGCGCTGCTGTTTTATTTTGCCGGCCATGGCGAGACGCTCGAGCTGGCCGACGGTACCGAGCTTGGTTATATCGTGCCCAGCGACTGTCCATTGAAGAACACGGATCCCATTGGCTTCGACAGCAATGCGATTTCCATGAAAGATATGGAGGTCCTGGCGCTGAAGGTAAAGTCCAAACATTTCATTATGGTGTTTGATTCCTGTTTTTCAGGCTCCCTGTTTAATGTCGTGCGAGCCGCTCCGGTCGATATTTCTGAAAAATCCGCTCAGCCGGTAAGACAGTTTATTACGGCCGGCGGTGCAGGGGAGCAGGTTCCGGACCAGTCGATATTCAAGGTGGTGTTTTTGCAGGGGATAAACGGAGACGCGGATTTGAATGCGGATGGATATGTGACGGGCTCCGAGCTGGGGATGCATCTTCAGGAAAAGGTTGTAAACTACAGCCGCGGCGGGCAGCACCCTCAGTACGGTAAGATAAACAACCCCAAACTGGACCGCGGAGACTTTATCTTCGTGCCGCCCCAGGCGCCTGAAAAACTGATGGCTGCAAAAACAGCGCCTGAAGCGGCAATGCCGCAGGGAACACCCCGGACATGGGAATCGGGGTCTGCTCAGAAGCCGGAAGGCGACGTGGCCTATATTCCGAAGTCGGTAAAGACACCTCACCATGTTTTAAAGCAGGGCCAGGGTCCGTTTGTCCTGGATGATTTTGAAGATCGGGACCTTTGGTCGCAGAATTTCCATGATAAATGGAGCCAGCATAAAAGGGGCCGTGCCAAGATCAACATTTCGCCCGATACAGCCCAGGCCGCCAACGGCACTTCCTGCTCCATGAAAATAGAATATAGTTTAAATTATAGATCAGTTGTCACCATTCGCATTGGCGTCAAAACCCCCTATTTTAATGAACACCACGCAAAGATGGTTTATGATTTTTCAAGGTTCAACAGCATAACGTTTTCTTTAAAAGGTAAAAATGATTCTTCATTCCTGTCAAAGCCCAATAAACTCTTTGCTTCCCTCATTTGCTACAGTGAGACGGCTAAATCCAAAAACGGGAACATGGCTCAGTATTACAACCACAGCAAAGTTGTCCCGGACAAAGCGTGGAAAAAAATAGAAATCCCTTTTGATGATTTTGTTCCGATGAAATGGACGCGGAAATATGTTGTAGGTTACCCGCCTAAACCCGATCTTACAAAGGTTCTTCAATTTTTTTTCATGATTTCCGGTTTCAAAGGAGACGGCGGCACTCCGGGCTCAAACACAATTTGGATCGATGAAATTGTGCTCCAGTGAATTTTTCAACCACAGCCTGCCTGATCCGTCTTTTTAACCCTGTTCTGACTGCATGAAAAACCTAAAGCAATCCCACATGACGGCCGAATATATGGGTAGGCGATCGTCTTGATAAAACATTTTCGCCAGGGAGTTCATAATGCCGGTCTATCAATTTATCTGCGAAAAACATGGTGGGTTTGAGAAAATAACGATTAGGGCTGAATGGTTTGATATCCGCTGCCCTAAATGTGGTGATAAATCAAAGGTGAATGAGGAATGCAATTTCGAGCCTAAAAGATTGAGCGCAGTGGAATTACAACTTTAGGCATTTTAGCTCATTTTAGTCATTTTAACATTTATAACTTCAGAGCACCGCTTGAAATTTTCTTATCAGCCTTCGATAATACCCCCCTTTTTTATTGCTATGAATCATGGATCTTCAATCAGCATTGTGCGGGCAAGTTTTGTGGGATTTTCGGCACCGATCATGCTCATAATGCGTTTCATTTCCTTTGTGATTTCATCGAAGAGATGATAAACACCTTCCCGGCCTTGAGCGGCAAGGCCATAAAGGATCGGGCGGCCCAGTCCGACCAGCGAAGCGCCAAAAGCCAGGCCCTTGAGGACATCGCTGCCACGCCGGAAGCCGCCGTCGACAATCAGGACGGTCCTGTCTGCGACAGCTTCAACAATTTCATCCATTACCTGTAAGGCATGGGGCAAATAATCCAGCGTGTGGGCGCCGTGGTTGGAAACCACCAGGCCGTCGGCACCGGCTGCAACACATTTTTCCGCATCCCGGCGACTCAAAATCCCTTTGCAGATCAGCGGACAGGAAACTTTTCTGCGGATGTCTTTGAGTTCTTGCATTGAAAGCGGTGCACAGTCGGTGGCCACCTGCTTGTCATGGATCTTGGTTCCCTGCCCGGCGTCGGTCTCGATACCCACCCAGGTGACCCCGGCTTTTTGTATTTCTTCCAGATCCCGGAACACTTTTGTGCGATCCCTGAAAGGTTTGGCATTGGCGACCAGCGGAACGCCGGTGGCAACCAGTTCTTTTAGATTCTTCGGGATGGGGGTACCCGTCCACATGAGGCTGCCGGCATCTTTAAGTGCCAGGGCAACATCCATCATACCGTTATCCGTTATTGCCGGAATCGGCATGGTCATGGCCGACATAATCACCGGGGTTGCCAATTCAACATCGAGAATCCGGCAGGTGGTTATGGGCTCCACGCCGTCGATGTACCGGGGCCGAAATGTATATCGATCGAGAATGCGACGGTCATGCTCGAGAATAAACCCGGTTTCGACCGCATCCAGCACCCATCCGAACTCTTTTTCTCCGAGGATCTTTTTACCTTCCTGATAGATTTCCGTAAGCCCCATCGAATGTGTCTCCTTTCATAAGTATTTGGATTTTGCACGAGTCCTGCGGAGGCGAACAATTCGCAGGCTTTCACATTCGCCCTAATTTTTATATCAGATTCAGGAATAATCGATTTCCAGTGTGTAGCGCGGATCTTCGTGCACTTCCCAGTATCGTTTTTGTAATCTCCGGGTAACCGGGCCGGGTGCGCCTGCACCGATTGTCTGTCCGTCGATCTTCGTAATCGGTATGAGGCCTCCGGCGGTGGTCGTGATAAACACCTCATCGGCAGCAAGCGCTTCATCAGCGGGGAGTTTGCACTGTGCGGCTTCATAACCACACTCAGGTGCCAGCTCGATTATTGTCCTGCGTGTCATACCTTCAAGCACACCCTGACCGGGTGTTGTCAGCCTGCGGCCATTTACTGCAAAAATATTAAAACCCGGCCCCTCGACAAGGTTCCCGTATGCATCCACGACAATCACCGTTTCGCCTCCGCGGTCATACGCTTCGAACAGGCCCATGACCATGTCCAGCCAGTGATAGTTTTTCACGGTGGGGTCAACCGATTCCGGTGGTATACGCTGCCGGTGACTGATGATGAGGTGCAGCCCCTCTTTTTGTTTTTCAAGGGTTGCGATCCAGACAAACGGGATGGCGAAGGCGAAAAATTGATTCTTACAGGTGCGGGGATCACGCGAGCCCGGCTCTGGCAGCCCCCGGGTACAAATCATTTCGACATAGGCATCTCGCAATCCGCTCGCCCGGACGCAGTCAATCAGGATAGCACGCAGATGGCTGTGGCTGTGCGGAATTGACATATGCAGTTTTGCCATGCTCGCAAAAAAA
>JASFPY010000241.1:0-4750 GCA_050115755.1 Desulfobacteraceae bacterium
TGATTTTATTTACCCCAATGGCCAAAGGCCGATCTTTCGAATGATGACCTCAAATTGAGCACTATTTTTTTAAAGGATTTTCAGGTGCGCCGGGATGGGGGTTTATATATCGCACCATGGTTTGATTACAGGATTTTGGTGGTGACAATCAAGATATAAATAGATTTGCTAAAGAATATGCCCCGCAGCATCAAATTTATGAATCGAAGGCGATATTAATTTCTTCTTTTAGTGATCGCAAATGTTAGCGCCCGCCATCAGCGTATTATCCAGATAGCTGGTGACAAGGGTTTCAGGTTCTAATTCCGGGGCACCGGTGATGACTTTGATGCCTTTTTCACCAAAAAGGCTAACAGCCCTTTGACCCATGCCGCCGGCAATAATTACGTCCGTTCCCAGTTCGTTCAGCCAATTTGGCAGCACCCCGGGTTCATGGGGCGGGGGTGTCAATATTTGTTTGTCTGTAATTTCATTTTCAGCAACTTCGATCAGTGCGAACTCCTGGCAGTGTCCAAAATGGGCGGTCAGTTTCCCATTTGCCAGCGGTATGGCGAATTTCATCAGATGATGCCTCCTATTGTTCTATCCACTTTTTTCCAATTTATTAATGCGAGCAATAATGCCCTCTAACTGCTTATTTATGTCATCAGCCTTTTGTTTAAGCATTTCCAGTTCCGAATTACGTGAGGTTGAACTTGATTCTTTTTTCACTGCTGGTTTCCGACCGGACGAACCGTCGACTCGACTCATGGCGCGGCCCCCGCCTATTGCGCGTCCCATACCCCGGCCCACACCCATTCCCTGTCTCATGCCGCCACCCATGCCGCCACCAGGCCGGAAACCCGCTCCGGGTCCCATGCCAGAATGGCTGGCAACATTCGCCTCGCTTGTTGGTCTGAATTCGCCTTTTTTAAATTCCGCTACAACCTCCCTGACAGTTCCTGCATGGCCGGCAAACAACTCAATTCCGGCCGCCGAAAGGGTTTGCACTGCGTTTGGGCCACAGTTGCCGGTTATCACAGCCTGCACCCCTTTTGAGGCCAAAAACTGGCCAGCTTGAATGCCGGCACCACCTCCCAATGTGGCACTTTCGTTCGGGTAAACCTCAAAACTCATATCATCAGAATCAACCACAAGATAGTACGCACAACGACCAAATCGGGGATCGAGCTGTGAATCCAAATTTTGCCCGGTGGCACTGACAGCTATCTTCATTGTTACATCTCCTTTTGCAATTCACGTGTGTTGATAAACACTTTGTTTTCATCCATGCTAATTTTGCTTGCAATTAATTTGCATGAACTATGCCACCAGCTTTAAATGAAATAAGTAATTTAGATTCAGACACTTAGCTTTATCAAAAATTAATCATTAGTTTGTTGATTGATCAAATTTAGAAAAATTGCGAATTATTCTTTGGAAATTTTCAAAACCCAATTGATCATTATCCCGGCGGTTGAGATGCTTTTTTAGATTTCGGGAGGGATTCGGGCTGCATTTTAGGTATTTTAACGCCAAACCGGGTTCCCTGACCCAATTTAGACTTGACAATGATTTCACCGCCGTGCTGCTGGATAATTTTGTTTGAGATAAAAAGGCCCAGACCGGTTCCCTTTTCTCCCTTCAAAGAGAAAAAGGGTGTAAAGATTTTTGCCCTGGTTTCATCATCCATTCCGATGCCGTTGTCAGCGATATCAAATATGATGTGACCTTTGTCCTGCTTGACCTCAAAGGTTATTTTGTGTTTTTGTTTTGAGTTATCTCTGGCGCATGCATCGGCAGCATTATCCAGTATGTTGAGAAGTGCCGAATGGACATAGCCCGCGTTAATTTCAAGTTCTCCTATTTTTAAATCAAAATTTTTTTCAAACTCAATCCCGGCAGACTTTATTTTCGGCTCAACCACCTTGGCGACTTCTTCGGCAAAGCTCAAGGCATCGATTCGCTCCCATCGCATATCTCTTTCTTTGGCGTAAAAAAGAATATCCAGCACCATCTTGCGGATGCGCTCGACCATTTGCTTGACAATTTCCCATCCCTCTTCGATCTCGCCCTGGTTTCCTTTTGCGAATCCCTGCTCAAGCATATACATTCCGCCGTCCAGGCCGGTTAAGAGCCCTTTGATACCATGGGATATCGAACTGATCATCAAACCCAGTGATGACAGATGATCCTGCAATTCTGTTTTTTCGCGAATCAGTATTTCAAGGCTTTCGGTATATTCTTTTAATTGCTGCCTTGTAATGATTCTATCGCAAGCCCTTTTCAGCGCAATTTCAAGGACATTCACATTAATCGGCTTGGTGATAAAGTCGGTTGCTTCATATTTTAGACTTTTTATGGCCAGATCCATATCGCCGTGCCCGGTTATCATAATGACTTCGGTTTCAGGGTTTTCACGTTTGATTTGCTGCAGCAATTCAATGCCATCCATGTTGGGCATTTTTATATCGGTCATAACGATCGCCGGTTGCGCTTTTTGAAATATGCGCAGGGCCTTGTTTCCGTCTTCGGCTTCAAGTACCTGATACCCCATATCCGCCAGGGACAGATGCAAAATCTCGCGTATATCTTTTTCGTCATCGACGAGTAGTATTTTCTTTTCCATCTGCATTGGTTGTTTTCGGGATCGGAAATTTTAAAACAAAGCAGGTCCCTTCAGGATCATTCGGGTCGACCCGGATGCTGCCGCCGCAATCTTTTATAATCCCGTAACTGATGGACAATCCCAATCCGGTGCCCTTGCCGACCTCTTTTGTTGTGAAAAAGGGTTCAAAGATCTTATCGGCGATTGCATCAGAAACGCCTTTTCCGGTATCACAGACCTCACAGATCACCCACTGCCGGTCACACATCGTTTTCAGAATAATCTTTTTTTCGCCCTCTGTGGATTTTGCGTAATCCCATTTTTCTTCGATTGCGTCCCTGGCATTTAACAGAAGATTGATAAACACCTGTTCTAAACGGCTGGGATCTGCATAAATTCTGGGCAGTTTCTTCTCCATATGCCACTGCACCTCAATTCCTCTGACCTTCAACTGCTGGCTGAAAATTTCGAAAGCTCTTTTCAATACGTCGTTGAGCTGGACTTTTTCCAGATCCATGTCGGATTTACGTGCGAACTGACGCATATGGTTTATGATTTTGGTGGCACGATCGATATTGCTGTCTATCTTCATTAAGATGTTAAACAGAATCTCATCTGCGATCGGTTCATGTTTTTCAATTTTATTAATTGAAAAACTGCTGGCGGTTTTGATCACCGAAAGCGGCTGGTTGAGTTCATGGGCGACACCGGTTGCCATTTCTCCCAGGGTAGCCATTTTACTGGCCTGAATGAGCTGCTGTTCGGTTTCAAGCCGTTTGGTAATATCACTGGTCATCGCCAGAAAAACCTCTTTGCCCGGATACGTCGACGGTGAGACTCTAATATTGACGAATACCGTTTTTCCCTCCTTGGTTCTATGTTTAACCTGGTTAATAACTGCGGATCTCTTTATTTCTGTAGCATATTTATCCCGTTCGGCTTCCCAGAATAGATCCAGAAAGGATAGATTAAGCGTTTCCGTTTTGTCATAACCGTAGACCGTCTTTACGCTCGTGTTGCAATCAAGGATTTTTAGTGAATCCATATCCAGCACAAAAACCGGATTGGGCATGTTGTTGAAAATTTCATGATACTTTTTTTCAGATTCTTTTAATTGTTCTTCAAGCTGTTTCCTTTCGGTGATATCCAGGCTCATCTCCATTGCGGCGATGATTTCACCTTTTGAATTTTTTATCGGAGAGCTTTTGACAATCCAATGGGTCAGACGCCCGTCCTTGTTTAATCCCGTCTCTTCGCCGACGTGAAGCTGGCCGTCTTCGAAGGTTTTTTCAACCGGGCAGGGAATGCATTTCTCGCTGCGCCCCTTATAGGCATGAAAGCAGAAATCATTGGGCTCTGGAGCAAATCTTTCGGAAAATTCCTGATTATAGCGCAACAGCCTGAAATTCCTGTCCTGAACCGTAATCAAGCACGGTACGCGCTCAAAAAGTGCCTGATATTCGTCTCTTTGCTCATTGAGTTCCATTTGCTTCTCAGCAATTTTATCCGTCATTTCATTGATGGCCACCGCCAGCTGACCCATTTCATCCTCGTGCTCGACATCCACCTTGCTCAGATAATCTCCTTTGGCGATACGCCGGGTTTCGTTAATCAATTTTTGAATCGGTCGGTTGACGAACCGCAGCACGAAGACAAAGATGATGGTTGATGTCAACAAAAATAAAAATAGCGACAGGCCCAGCATGCCCCTTTGCGATTTGCGCAGTTCTTTGTCGGTATCTTTAAGAGAAACAACAAAATCCAGAGCACCCAGAATTTTTTTTCCCTCGGGATGGACATGACAGGCATCGGTTGAACATCCCGGCTCATTGCAGATGGGGGTGATGATTCCCAAAAGCCGATACCCCTTTGGTGAATTAAATATTCGCGTTCGTTGCTCCAGATTCACCTCGGACAGCGGTGGCTCTGAACGGTGACAGATGTAACAGGCTTCGGCCTCGATATTGGTTGTGCGGTCAACTTCTTCGGTTTTATTTGAAAATTTTATTTTTCCCTCTTTGTTATAAATCCGGATATTTTCAATTTCTTCCTGTTTACCGATATTTTGGATAATTTGATTAATGTCATCCCGGGAATTAAGCATCATGGCGTAGTGTGCTCCCAGACGAACCGTATTTGTCAGCCGGTCGGTATTGCTGACGA
>JASFPY010000242.1:0-4742 GCA_050115755.1 Desulfobacteraceae bacterium
TACTATCGTGTACGCTCCGCTTTTGAAGCGAAACAAGCCTTGTCACTGAACAAGATCTAAACGCGCTAAGCCCGGTTTACTTTTTTTAAAAACTTTTTAAAATCTGCCAATAATTAAAGATTCCGACTCTCGTTAATGCGTATCTTATAGAAACCAGCCCGGGTTTAAGCGGTTGTACCGATGATGGTGACTTCGAGGGTGCGTTGACGGGACCGGTTGTCATGGTTGATGGCCACAACCTGTTGCCAGGTTCCCAGCTTCAATCGCCCTTTTCGAATCGGCAGGGCAATTGAGGGCCCCAATAGCGCGGCCTGAACATGACTGTGCCCGTTGCCGTCATGCCAGGCTTTTTCATGCTCGTATTCCAGATCCGGCGGCGCCAGGCGATTGACCGCTGCTATTAGATCCCTGACCACCCCGGGCTCATATTCAATGGTCGTCAAAGAACCTGTCGATCCCACCATTGTGGCGCACAGATTTCCATTCTCAACCCGCAAATCATCTATCAGTTGCTCCAGCGCCGGCGTAATGTCACGGATGTCCGGCCCCGTGTCCAGACTGACCTTAACCGATTTACAAAAAATGGATAACGATTTCATATTTGTCCTCCCGAAAATCCTCTCACCAACAATAATGAAATGGTTTAACCTGTGAATCAAGCAATATTTCCCAGCCCCGGTTGATCTGCCGAACGGAGATCGTTTTGCAGCCGCCCGCTTTTTGCCACCGGATTAAACACTTCCCGTTCTGTCAAAATTTATAGCGGGTATATCTTTTTATATACAATGGCGGCGCCTTCAGATGCCCTAAAAAGTCAAATATTATCAGAGAATTAAATCTAATGTATGGATAGCTGTATATAAAAGTATACAAAATTGACCCCATTTCTTCTATACCGCGTAAGAAAATGAATGGCATATCTTTTTTTATAACAACATAAGTATATAAAATATTTATAAAAACCGTTTTTTTGAAAAATTAGTCCCACGTTTAAGCGATATTGGCAAGAAAATTGCTCCATATTGTATTTTGCATATTTTGAATCCAGAGGGGAAATGAAGATGGAGCGCAGAAATCACCAACGCTATGGGGCCAAACCGGGCACTTTTGCCATTCTCCGATCCACCTCCATCGAATTGAGCAAAATAAAAGATATGAGCATGGGGGAAATTGCTTTTGCGGTAATCAAATCCAAACCCATTAAAATGGGTCAGATAACCAATATCTCAAATGATGGACTGGCGTTTCACTACATCGATCGCCAGAATGGATCCAACGGCCTGTTTAAAATGGACATCCTATTTGCCGGAAAGGCATTTTATCTGGACCGGCTGCTGTTTAAACCGGTTTTCGACATCGTGGTTGAAACAGATATCCCGCTAAATTCGTTTACCATTCGAAAATGCGGAGTGCAATTCGGTGAACTGGATCACCGGCAACGATCTCAACTGGAGTATTTCATCTGTAACCATACACATGATACAGCCGATTTCAAGCCAGCGCTTCAGCCCTGGAATGACTCAAGAAGGATGCTGTGTAATCCCAATGAAATGATCGAATCTATCGTTTGACCTGAACTGTTTATGGCTCAATCTGCTGCCCGCCTGATGAAAAATAAAAGAAAATATCCACGAAAATTTTGTTCCGAATCCTCTTTTTTTGCAACCCGATACGGCGTTCACGAATGTTTTATTAAAAATCTGGGAAGCAAGGGCGCATTTATTGAAACGGATCTGTTTTTACCTGAGGGAAATACCGTCACAGTCGCCCTGCCCGTTCGCGGGACCGAAAGCAGTCTCAAGTTGAAAGGTAAAGTCGTATGGGCGGATCAGTTTGGATTCGGGGTTGAATTTGGAGAACCCATCCTCATTTGAATGCTAGTTAAAATAAGATAAAGCATTCTGTCTCACGCCTGCATCCGTATCTCCTCAAAAACCGCTTTTATTCAAATAGCAACCTGCCGCTATAACACCTGCCAAAATGTGTAATAAATTACACAAAAAGTGTCACTTTTTTTTCAGACTCCGATGGGGCGCGAAGTCGGATAGGTAGATAAGTATTTATAATTTAATGAAATATATCATTAAATGGTGTAATCGATTGTATTTGCACGATTTTTGCTTGAACCTAAGGTGAGAAATCAGGGGGGGGGGTGAATCTTTGACTACCCAAATCCTCCCTGGCCGTCTTTAAAGCAATATTTCGATATAACTATATTTCTATAAATTTGGCAATAATAAGTGTTGAGTCGGAGCTGATATTCATAGTGAAAATGAAGATCGCTTTATATGAGTAAAAAAATGGGTTGTCTGAATCAAAAGGGATTTACTTTAATTGAGTTGATTTCTGTGATGATCATCATGGGTGTCGTCGCATCCGTATCCATTCAGAAATTTGATATCCTATCCGACACCGCAGATGAAAGGGCATTACATCTGGGAATTAAAGAACTCAATATCAGAGAATCTTTAACATGGTCGAATATTAAAATTTCTACTGATGGATATACAAATGACGAAGACCTCTGGTCCCTGATCGTACCTCGGCTCGATCTGGGTGGCAAATATCATTGGAACCCCGGTCCGAATATATCCGACGGGGGCACCTTGCACTTCGAATCGCGTGCCATCGCACTTAACCGGCAACCATCAACACCATCATCCGCGGGTAAATGGGCGCCGTAATTTCATTTTACAGCGGTATCCGATTTATAAAATCAGCGCCTTCAAGGCGCTGATTTTATTTGTACTGATAGATCCGGTGGGCTTTATGAATTTCGCCTTGCAGTGTTTTTACATTGCTGAGCATCTTGGCCGTGGTTTCTTGAATCTGCACCATCTCAAGGTGCTTGAACTGTGGGTACTGCCGAATGGTCTTTTCAATCTCAGCATATAAAAGGGTGTTGGCACCGGTACCCTGGAATTCCGGTAAGATACCCATTCCATTGATGAGAATCCGATCCGTTTTTTTATATTCACGCAACAACCGGTAAGTTGACAGCAGGTTTAATTTGCCTCTGGCTTTTTGCATGGCTGCGGACAGATCATGAAAGCTGAATAAAAATCCGATAACCTTCCCTTTGAATGTGATAATTTTAATGAGTCTGGGATCGGCAATTTGACTAAGATCCCTTTTAAGATCGTTCAGTTCATTGTCTGATAATTCATAGTTGCCCACATGATCGCTCAAGGTTTGGGCAAACACGTCAACAATGTCGTCGGCAATTTCGAGCAGCTGTTTTTTGGAATCAAATTGCAGGACCCGGCACTCGCCTTTTTTTAAAAGCTCTTTAGCGGACTGTGCAATGATGTCCGGCAAAGTTGCGGTGGTGGGCAGATAAAATGAAAAATTATCAATGAGTTTGGAGAACCCGAGCGCTTCGATATGCTGCGGGTAGTATGCATGATTGTACATCATCATGGTCATGGCCGCGCGGTGTTCAAATCCCGCAACCAGCAATCCCACCCCGGTAACACCGCCCAGTCCCATGGGTCCGGTCACTCCGTCGAGATTCCTGGCCTTGGCCCAATCCACGGCGGTTTGAAAAAGCGTCTCGGCAACTTCTCGATCATCAATAAAATCCACAAAATAAAAACAGGCACTGTTGCTGGCATGGGTTTTGTTGTAACGCCTGTTTTCAAAAACAAAAATTCGCCCCACGGGCTCATTGCCATTTAAAGCCACAAAAAAATCCCCGCTGCAATGCTCAAAAAGGGGGTGATGGCGATCGATAAAGGATTGCATGTCTCTGTAAAACCAGGGAACCCAGTTTGGGTGATCTTGATAAATAGCAAAGGGTATTTGGATAAAATCCCGGTAGTATCGACTTTGCGAATTTTCTACTTTTTTTATGTCTGTGGTCCCCATGGCGGTTATCCGCAATTGATAATTCTAGCGTGAAATGGTTTTCTAATTACAATACCAGCGCCTCGATAAACTCCACAAGCTGATTTAAATTTTGGCAGGGGCGCACCTCGTCACAATATTCCATATAGGTGCGCATTTCACTGTCGCCCGTATACCAGAAATAGGGGGTTTCCGGATTTAGCCAGATCACCCGCCGGCTTCTTTCCCGCATTTTGTCTAAGATTGATTCTTCTGGATTGGCGTAATTGGTTCGCCCGTCACCGATAATGATCAGGGTTGTTTTTTTATTGAGGATATCCATGTAGCGGTTTTTAAACTGCCGAAAGGTCAACCCGTAATCGGTTGCCGCGTTGTATTCAATGCTCGCTTCTTTAAGAATTTTTTCAATGGCCTGATTGATCTCATGCTCCTCAAAAACACGGGTCACCTCATCCAACCCCGCTACAAACACAAAACTCCGCACCTGGGTAAAGCATTCCTGCAGGGAGTAAAGCATATTTAACATGAAGCGAGCCGCCGACCAGACGGATCCGGAGACATCGCACAGGGCAACGATTTTGGCTTTTCGTGGGGGATGACGGCGATAAAACAATTCAATCGGAATCCCCTGATAGCCTGCAGCCCGGCGCAGGGTTTTCTTGATATCCAATACGCCCCTGCTTTGCCGAGCATATCGCCTGCCGATGGTGTCCTTTAGCTTGCGCACCAGCTGCTCGATCACCTCCCGCATGGCCTCCACTTCCTTTTTAGTCAGGGAGGCAAAATGGATTTCCCCCAAATGATCCAGCCGCTTTCGATAAGAAAAATTTTTATCCGTCGTATCCACATACGCCCGGCGGTCATGCGTTAACAATCGACGTGCGCTTTCCAAACGG
>JASFPY010000243.1:0-4741 GCA_050115755.1 Desulfobacteraceae bacterium
TCATAGCTGATAGCTGATAGTCTAAAGGATTGAAATCCTCTTTTCTATGAGCTATGAGCGCTAGGCTATGAGCTTTAGATTGCCTTGCCCTTGAACCTGATCTGAGGCTTTGAAACCACTTCAAGACGGAACGTGTGAAATCTTATCTGCTCAGCCGCTAGGGATTATATGCTGCAAGTATTTGCTCAGCTGTTTTAATATCCTGATTGATCTGCTCTTTTAATTCGGAAATATCACGAAATTTCTTTTCATCCCGGATACGTTCAATAAAATTAACCCGGATCTTTTCATCATAGATGTTTTCGGCAAAATCGAAAAGGTGGACTTCTACCGTGAATTGTTTATCATCAAAGGTGGGGCTGTACCCGATATTGGCAACGCCATTGTAGATCAGATTTTTGTATTCCACAGTTACGGCATAAATCCCGGTTTTGGGGCAGAGTTCATCATGCAGATTGATATTGGCTGTGGGGATTCCAAGAAGTTTGCCGCCGCGGTCACGGCCCTTGACCACGCGTCCCCGGATTTGATAATGGCGGCCAAGCATTTTTCGGGCCGGTTCGACTTCACCGGTCATTACCAGTTCTCTGATTTTGGTGCTGCTGATGCGATCCGAAACATTTTGCGCTGCTTTGATCCATTCGCCGACAATGACTTCATAGCCCCACTGAGAAGCAAATGATTTTAAAAGCGACAGATTGCCTTCACGGTTTTTACCGAACGTATAATCTTTGCCAACGACAATTGCTTTCATGCCGATTTTATTGATTAGCAGGCCTTTGATAAAGTCTTCGGCTGACATCGATGCAAATTGCTCTGTAAAAGGGATGCATATGAGTACTTCTATGCCGGCGCGCTCGATGAGTTCAATTTTCTGTTCATGAAGGGTGATCAGCGGAGGGTTATTGTTTTTCTGCAATACCCGGATGGGGTGGGGATCAAATGTCATCGCAATCGATGTGCCGTCGATAATATCGGCCTTTTCAATGACTTCATGAAACAAGGCCTGATGCCCGATATGAACCCCATCAAAATTGCCGATGGTGATAACGGCATTTTTAAACGGCTGCGTAATATTTTCGAGGCGATCAATAATTTTCATAGTCGGCTTGCATCTGAACAAGATAAATTAAATTTTAAGCGTCATGACTCAAATTAATAATTATATTGGAATCTTACCCTTTTTTTATTTTGTTGGCGATCAATTCGGGTATGACCTTGACATGCATAATAAAAAAAGATATTTAAAGCAACCCTTGAGCGCCGATTACACCAATTCGATATTTTGCGTGCCGAAGTGGCGGAACTGGTAGACGCGCTAGGTTCAGGGTCTAGTGGGGGTTTCCCCGTGGGAGTTCGAGTCTCCCCTTCGGCACCATTTCTTTTATTAATATCTCAGCTGGTAATACCCTTTTTATTTCCATAATCCCGTCTCCCAAAATTTGGGGGCGGGATTTTCTTTTGTAGTTTTTCACTGGTTTTATCGGTCAATCCTTCGGGTTGTGCAAGGTATTTGTGCAGCTTTACACTAGCTATGGTCAAATTCATATCCGAAAATCTTACACCAAGGTAGGAACTTAACCATAAAAAATAGAGTTTCAAGCTTGATCGGTTATTCGATTTCTAATCACGTGGCTAAATGGACACTGAAAAGCCCTCAACCTATAATAACCTCGAAGGCGATCGAAAGGATTAGGGACACCTAATTAAATGTACCAGACGCAAAAAAGTGCTCATCTGTATGACACTGGCCAACCTTTTGGAAAACATATCCCAAAAGTCAGAAAGAGCCTGGAGGAAATTATCTGCTTGAATCAATTCGACATTGAGGCCACCTTCGCAACCAGCTCTGGTTCAACGCCAAAACGCTATTTGCGGATGTCTATCTGTTGAATCATCTCGTGCCGGAAAACTCTATAGCGGCATTCCATGGCAGGCAGGTTCAAATTGGAAACTATATTGGGTAGCAGGGCCAGAAACTTGTTGCCGACAGCATGCCAGAAGTAAAGCACTCGGTGAGGTGCAGAAGCCCAGCCAGCAGTCGGCGCTGTGAGGCTGGTGCAGCTCAAAGTTATGCAAAGTTTCTGTGTCACTCCCGATGCCATTTGCGGACACAGTTTCCGTTGTCGGGCGATGTATATGACACTACTGAATTTAGCTTTAGATAATAGATCATGAGTGCCAAAAGACCATAGAAAGGGATGTAGTTAAAGATGAGAAAGATGTACCGGTTCAAAAAAATAAATTGAATCGCCCTCAAATCATGAAGATTTAAAGCTAAAAAAATTAGGACCATCAGCAAAAAAGGCCTTTTGGATTCGAATTTTGAGGTCCTGGCAAATGCCAGCGCTATCGGAAAAATCAGAAACACAAAATAATGGCCGAGGGTTCTGGTACCGCTTACCAGCATGGCTAAAATCAAAAAACAAAATTCTGATTCCCTGTCGTCAAAAGCCAACAGACACAGGATATAACTGAAAGTTAAAAATATCAGCCCGCCTGCAACACCGATGGTGGACCAAATTTCTGCGATATTCGATGGCGGTCTGAAATCATAGATCGCATACACGAAATTAACAACGAATGATGGCAGGCTATAATTATACCCGATGCCGAATGATCCATCGATCAGGTAGCGAAAAGAAAAATGATAATAATCCAACCAGTTTTTTATTCCGGTTAAAAAAATCAGGCCTAATATGAAGCCAGCCGTAAAAAGCATCCGGCCGGCGCGGATTTTATAACCGCTCTTTTCCCGCAAGACAAACCAAGGCAGTAAAATAAAGGGGAATAGCTTAATTAAACCCGCCAGGGCAACCAATCCGGCTGCAGGCAGGTATTTTTCTTGTTGATGCAGAGCAAAAGCCGCCAAAACCAAAGCAACCAACAGGAATCCAACCTGAGAATGAAAAAATTGTCCGTAAACCCATTGAGAACCGACGATGGCAGCGCATAAAAACAGCCAGCCCCTGGTTGTAAGGCCATTTTGCAGCAGGCGTCTTGTTAACCATAAGCTAAAAGCCAGACCGATAATTTCAAATGCCAGCCAGGCAATGAAAGCCGGCCCCGGCTTCAACAGGGCAATCGGTGCAAACAGGAAAAAAAAAGTTGGCGGGTTGGGTGCCACAACGGATCCAGTTTCACCATCATAGGTGAATCCGTATTGCTGATATAAAGGGGCTAAATTCCGGGCATAGGGATTTTTGCCTTCCAGAAAAATCTGGCCGGCGATATAATAATGAGCAAAGTCGTCTTTCAAGGCACGATCCGGTAGCTGGAAAGCGACTTTGGCAACTAAAAAAACGGCTAAAATGCCGAATGCTATCGCTGTCAGCGGATTGCTATAAATTCGGTCTAAAACGGACATTATGTGGTCTCGGAACAGTTGATCAAACCTGGCAAAACATCACCAAATTGACCGCCAGAAATACACGCAAGGGTGCATAAAAGGGGCGAATAGTTTATTACTCTTTGAAATTATAAGAAAAAACTGAATGGCCTGTCAAATAAATTTATCGATCTCTGATAAGATAGCTAATAATTTCAATAAGATGAACATATTTCTAAGCCGCATCCAGCTTATCGCTTATCAGCTCTATGTCCAGGACAATTCAACACATTGGCTCGATCTCGTATCTCCCCTTCGGCACCACAGATGTAAACACAAAAAGCGCAATTTCAATGTTGCGCTTTTTGTTTCTGCAGCCAATGCCCGACACCTCTGTAGTCGGGAGCTGTCAACGGTTGTGAATGGATGCCAGTGCGGAGCGAACCATATTGGCAAAGCTGGCATTACCCGTGGTAAACCATTTTATCACCCGGTCATTTTTCGGATCCAGCGCCTTAATTACCGCCTTCTCGGAATGACCCTGTTCTGCGAGCTTTTGGATATTGCCGTAAAGATCCTCCAGAAATTGCAATTTATTTCTGATCTTTTGCTTCCCCTTTTTAAGACACGGGTTGTGCGCACAGAAGAGAACGTCGAAATCCAGTGCCAGTACCTTTTTCAAAGAATCGATCTGATTGCAAAAATGCTCATCGGAACGAAAAAATTTAATGCGCTCCCCCAGGTAAAGATCGCCTGAAAACAGCCAGCCGTGTTTCTTTTCCAGAAAAACGGTATGGTCTTTACTGTGACCGGGTGTATGAATCGGCGTGAAAGCGTACCGATCGGTTTCGACGGTATCTGGCAACAGGGAGATTTCCACAGGCGGCGCTTTGCCCCACACCATATGCTGATAGGGCCGAATGGGAAAACCACCTCTTAGCTTTTCAGCTGCCAGCGGGTGTGCCATTACCGGAATGGCATGACGGCGGCTGATCATTGCGGCATTGCCGCTGTGGTCCTCGTGGTGGTGGGTTAAGATGATGCCGCTGAGGCTTTTTTCGGCAAACAATCCGCCGATCGCTTTGGCCATGTGATGCTGGGCCGTATCGATTAGCAGCCCGCCAACCCTGTAAATAAAAACCGACATAAACGGTGAACCGATGGGACTGTATCCCAGCTGGATCATATCTACGCTGTCAAACCGATCGGTCTTGATAATGTTCATGCGGATTGAGATAAATCTATCTTCGGATCCGGACGCGTTTCATCGTTACCGGCTCCAGTGGTGTGTCACCTGGCCCTGTTTTCACAGATCCGATTTTATTTACCACATCCATTCCTTCTATCACTTTTCCAAAAACCGAATGCCGGTTGTCCAGGTGAGGGGTAGGTGCCAGGGTAATAAAAAACTGG
>JASFPY010000244.1:0-4735 GCA_050115755.1 Desulfobacteraceae bacterium
TAGTCGTCCTCAAGGGTTATCGTGATCCCATCTCGTATTGTTTTTTCGTCGTCTATGACAAATATGGAAAAAGTAATCATAAAACCACCAAGCCTCCAAACCCGGACAAGCCGGCTGGAAATAACGGGAAATTAGATTTACCACGAAAGCACGAAAAAATGGAAACACGAAAAAAAAATAAAAAAAATTTCGTGTTTTCGTGGTTATAATTTTTTTTCATGTTTTTTTAATGGGAATTTCGATGCGAAATTCCGCCCCTCCTAATTCACTATCCGATACCGTCAACGACCCGCCATGATCAGTGATGATCCGGTGGCATAAGCTCAGACCGATCCCGGTACCCTCGTGTTTGGTGGTAAAATACGGATCCAATATTTTATCTCTGTTTTCCTTTGAAACCCCCGGGCCCGAATCCGAGACCTGAATAATAATATGGTCGCCCTCAACAAATGAGGCAACGGCAATATTTTTACCGGTATCCATCTCCATGGTTTTCATGGCTTCGGCGGCGTTATTCAACAGGTTTAAAACCATCTCTTCGATTAGATTTTTATCCGCATATGACCGGGGCAAATCATCTGCCAATGACTTCTTGATTTGGATACCGCTTTTCCGCATCGTAACTGCAGTGAGGTTGATGGCATCGGTAATGGGGTCATTAATATCGACTAGGGTCAGCTTGGGTTCACTGGGTTTGGCGAAATCCATGACTCTTCGAATAACGGATTCAATTTTAACAGATGCAGATTGTATATTCTTCAGTATCTGTTCAACCTTTTCCTCGCTGCCTTCTTTGTGATGAAGCTTGTTGAGGGTATTTAAATAGATATTAATCCCAGACAGCGGGTTGCGTATTTCATGTGCAATGCCGGCTGCCACCCGGCCCAATGAGGCCATCTTATCCTGGATGGTCAAAAGATGTTCCAGCTCCTTGGTTTTGGTCATATCCATCATGTTCATCAATGTGGCATCCTTACCCTGATACTCTATTCGGCTCGCCTGACAGTGGACCCATTTTATATCCCTTCGGCCAGTTCTTTCATCCCGCTGATAAAATCTGAATTCCACGGCGCCGCTCGGTAATTTACCTGCGCTGATCCGTTGATAAAATGCATCCACTTTTGCAAAATCATCCGAATAGATGGATTCTTTATCCTGTAATTTTATGGGTCGGGGCAGCGGGCCCAGCATTCTTTCCTGCTCAGGGTTTTGATAGACAACCTGGCCGTCTTGAATGATAGATATACCCGTTAACGAGTGCTCAACAAGCTCCCGAAAACGTTTTTCACTTTCCTGCAGAGCCGTTTGCGCCCTGTTGCGTTCTAAAATCCTTCCGATTCGCTCAGCAATCGTATTGACCAGATCTCGCTCTTCTTTTAAAAAAGGCCCCTCATCTCTTTCAGGCAATTTTTCAAGATAATAAACAGCTAAAGCGCCTACGATCTCGTCTTTGAGAACAATATCCTGGTTAAGTGACCATGGGGTTTCTTTAAAATTTTCAGTGCTGAATTCCTGACCTTCTGTGATAATCTTGGCGCACGTGATTTCCGGATGTTTCCATGCGGGCGGGAGGAGTTCAACGATGCCCTGCAGTGTCTCTTTTAGCGTCAGTCCCCGCCTTTCCATCAGGCGTGATATCTCAAAAAGGCAGTTAAGCTCTTTGATCCGCTCGCCCACTTCATCCATACTTTGCTGCAGCTCTTTTTCAACCCGTCGGCGTTCATTTATCTCTGCGTCCAGCTCATCTCTTGAGGCCGTAACAGCCTTTAGCCGATCGGTCATCTGGTCGAATGCACGTCCCAGCTGTCCGATTTCATCTTTTGCATCAGTGGCGACCTTATGGTCCAGATTGCCTTTACCAAATTCTTCCACGCCGCGCTGCAAAGTCTGAATCGGATCAGAAAAGGATTTCGCAACGATAAATGCGGCAAATATACTTAGGACGACAACAACAATTACAAGGACGACAACAAAATTTCTCAGCAGGGTAACCGGTTCAAACGCTTCAGCGAGGTCTATCTTGGCCACCATCCCCCAGTCCAGTGAAGGAACGTATCGCCAGGCGGCTATAACCTTTTGCCCTCTGTAATCGACAGCCAGACCGGATCCATTGCGACCTTTGAGGGCCTGCTGCATAGCGGTGCTCTCCCCTTTTGCAAAGTCAATCCTTCTTTTTAATGCCGCTTCCGCGTCATGACGAAGCGGATTGAGAAACAGGGCCTGATTCCCGTCTTTTTTGGCGATTAAGGTTTCGCCGGTCTTTCCCAGGCCGGTTGTGTTTTGAATGAGCGCGTAAATGGGCGCCATGTCCGTCTCAAAGGCAGCCATGCCCAGAAACTGGTCCTCATCAGAACGAATCGATGCCAGGAAAATCATGGAAAATTGACCGGTTTTGATTTTACTTGCAAAGATATCTGAAATTTGGATTCCGTTCTGGCCCACGCTAAATGATTTTCCCTGCAGGTCGGTTAGAGACTGACCGAGCAGTTTTCGGGCTGAGGAACGATCCAAAACATAAACGATTCTGCCTTTAGAATTTGTCAAAATAACGTTTCTGAAAGCATAAATCGGCTGGTATATTCGAATCGCCTGATCAAGTTCGTATCTGACGGCCTCATAGACCGGATCGGAAAAATCGCCCGAAAACTCTGTAAGGATAGCGGCATATTTTTTTAGGGTTGGCCGTTGTTGGGCAATTATGATATGGTTTTTCTGATCGATGAAAAAGTCTTCGATTCTTTTGACTTTCAGATCGGCGATACTTATCAATTTTTCCATTCGTAATGCCTCCAGTGTCTGGCGGGCATGAAAATATCCCAGCGAACCCACCAGGCATAGAGGGATGATCGTGGATGCCAATAGAATCAGAATCATTTTTTTTCGGATTGTCATATTAACACGTCCGGCAAAGCATAAATTTCTGAATACCTTTGGGGGGTTTAGCAAGACACACGAAAATTAACCGTGAACCGGATTGAGAATCTACCATAACAAATAATTTAGAAATTTTGCGAAAAATTTTTGAAATTTTGCTAAATTTTATTATCCATTCAAGGCGGCATGTCGCTTTTAATAAAATAATTATTTAATTTCCCTTACTTTTTCTCAATGAGCGCTGCTGGCATACGCTATGCTTAGGTTCTAATGAAAAAAACGTGCCATTTGTTTAACCGGTCAAAAAGCCAACCTGCGATATGTGGTCAAATCCGTCTCGGGCAAAGAAAATTTTTGCAAGATGCACCCAAACCGGTCCAACAAAGATAATCAAATTCAAAATACAAGAGCCGACTATTGCATTGCCGGCAGTCACAACTGCCATGTCCAAATTCATGAACTCAGCGAACATTATGGCGCCGGTTACGGTGTGGTCCGCCTGTGGACACTGATCTGCCTGTCTCAGGGTATCCTCAGTGAAAATGAACGGGCATATCTAAGGGACGATCTCAAAGAGGTTGTTGTATACAGGGCTTAACCATGAATTCTCCATCGGTTTGGAAAATCGTTTTAATAGACGATGAAGCGGATATTCGCGAGGTAATGACCATTGCCCTTGAGGACGCCGGTTACATGGTTGACGCCGCAGCTGACGGTGCAACAGGGCTTCAGCTCTGTGAGGACACGTCTCCCCATATCGTGATCACCGATATTCGCATGCCGGGTCTAGATGGGCTCCAGGTACTGGAAACGATAAAAAAAAAGTATCCGGATATGGAAGTTATTGTCGCCACTGCTTTTGGCGAGATGAATCTTGCCATCCGTGCCCTTCAGCTGGATGCTTCAGACTTCATTACCAAACCGATCAGCGATGAGACGCTGTATCTTGCTTTGAAACGGGCTAAAGAGCGAATCAATTCCAGAAAACAGCTCAAGGATTATACGGCCCTGCTGGAAAAGGAAAAAGCCGAAACCAGCCAAGAACTTCTAAAAAGCATTGCGTTTCAAAGAAATCTTATTGAGAGCTCAATGGATGGCATCCTAGGATGCGATAACAACCACACAGTTGTTACCTATAACCGCTGCATCGAACAGATGCTTGGTTTTTCAAAGGAACACGTTCTTCACAAGATGACCTTAGACGATTTCTTTCCCGTCGGGGAGCTTCCGCGTTTTAAAGAAGCGTTGTCCGGCAACACTTACGGCGGAGAAAACCGGTTGTTTCTTTACGAAACGAGGCTGCTGGAGAATTCCGGACGTGAAATACCGGTTCAGGTTTCTGCCAGCCTGCTGTTCGACCAGGATGGCGAATCCGGACTGGTTTGCTTTTTCAGAGATCTACGCGAAATTCGCAAACTGGAACGCGAAGTTTCAGATCAGGCCCGCATCCTTCACCAGGATAAAATGATGTCCCTGGGTAGACTGGCTGCCAGCGTCGTCCATGAGATTAATAATCCCCTGTCCGGAATTCTAAATTATCTGCGACTGATGAGTCGAATTTTACGTCAGGGCACTTTATTGGAAGAACGCAAAGAAAAATTCCAACGCTATTTAGACCTGGTGGAAAACGAAACCAATCGCTGCTCCCAGATTGTATCCGGTTTGCTCAGTTTCTCGCGCATATCGCAGCCGTCTTTCGGACAGGTTGAAATTGACGAGCTGCTGAAACGCTGCCTGCTTTTGAGCCAGCATAAACTGGAGTTGAGCGGCATCCGCCTTGAGTACGATATCCAGCCAAACCTGCCGACCGTCAAGGGGGATTTCAATCAGCTTCAGCAATGCGTGATCAATCTGATTTTTA
>JASFPY010000245.1:0-4729 GCA_050115755.1 Desulfobacteraceae bacterium
ATGTCAATCATCACCGGGTCGCCCTCTTCGACGATAGATAGGGGACCGCCAATCGCTGCTTCAGGGGCCACATGACCGATGGCGGACCCTTCGGTAAAGCCTGAAAACCGGCCGTCCGTTACCACAAAAACATCGTTGGCCATCCCCAGACCCACCAATGCATCGGTTGTCATCATCATTTCTCGCATCCCGGGTGCTCCCACGGGTCCTTCGTAACGAATAATGATCACATCTCCAGCTACAATCTTACCGGTTGTCACTGCCTGATAGGCATCTTCATCCGAGTGAAATATTCGGGCCGGCCCTCTGTGGGTCATCCGGTTTTGCGGAATGGTCGTGGTCCGGCTGATGGCGCCTAACGGCGCCAGGGTGCCTGTTAGCACTGCAATACCGCTGTTCGGGAAAACCGGATCCTCAATCGTTGTGAGCACTGCCGTATCGGCCGAGCGGTTATCTTTTATGATCTCTTCCACAGTCTCGCCAGAGACGTTTTTAGCCCCAACATCCAGCATGGATGACAGCTCGCCCATTATTGCGGGAACACCCCCGGCATTATGCAGATCAACCACCGTGGCGTGCCCGGTCGGGATCACCCTGGAAATAACCGGTACCCTTCTGGAAAGCTGATCAAAATCGTCAAGCCCCAAGTCTATTCCCATCTCTCTGGCAAAGCTAATCAGATGCATCACCGCGTTGGTTGATCCGGCAATGGCCAGCTCCACCATAATGGCGTTTAAGAGACTCGCCCGGGTAATAATCTGCGAAGGCCGCATATCGTCTTTCACCATCTTTACAATTCTTCTGCCGGTTCTTTTGGCAAACCTCAATTTTTCAGCGTAGACGGCCGGAACAGTCGATGAGCCCGGCAGCGCCATGCCTAAGGCTTCGGCAATTATTTGCATCGTGTTGGCAGTTCCCATCAATGAACATGCGCCCGGCCCTGAGCACACCTGATCTTCAAAAGCCCGCAGTCGCCGCTGCCTTTCTTTGCCCCTCGAACGGGCGCTGAATACTTCCTGACCGAGTTCGGACATGACCACCTGCCGGTTTTCAAATCGGCCGGGAAGTTGCGGTCCGCCCGAGAGAAAAATGCTTGGAAGCCCCGTCCTCAACGCCCCGATGATGACGCCCGGAATAATGCTGTCACAAGAGGCCAGCAAAACCAATCCGTCAAACAATTCAACATTGGCCATGATCTCTATCGATGAAGCAATCACATCTCGAATAACCATTTCATAGCGCAAATGCGGTGTGCCGATGGAAATTTCTCCACAGGTGGAAATGGTACCAAATTCAAAAGGCGTTCCGCCTGCCTGCCAGATTCCCGCTTTGACGTGTTCGGCCAGTTTATCCAGATGCACATGTCCCAGGGCGGCATCGTTACACGTATTAACCACCCCGATCAACGGCCGCGAAAGATCAATATCATCATAGCCGCATCCCTTGTAGATGGCACGTCGATGGCAGGCGCCATCTCCCGAAAAAAATTTTTGATCTTTAGATCGGTAACTCATTTATCTATTCCCCTGCAAGACACGCAAAAGATACCGGTTTGGCCGGAGTTCTGGGCGTGAACATTTCACGCTGCTTGCGAACACCCGTTAATTGCCATATTAATTCGTTTATAACCTGACCGCATAAACGCCCTTGACAGTGCCCCATCCCGAGTCGGGTTCTTCTTTTAACATCGTTCACATCTCTGGCGCCGTCAGCAACTGCAGAGATAACATCCTGCATGGTTACCTCTTCGCAGCGGCATACAACCGTATCGTCAGTCATGATATTGAATATCCCCGGTCTGGGTGTTGAAAGGACATCCAGAATTTGACCAAATCGATTGAATTGTTTTAATTTTTTTAACGCGGGTCGAAGTAATCTGTTGGCTTCGCTTCGGCTTACACGGTCAAGCTGGGCGCAGGCCTCCAGCGCAGCAACTCGGCCCTCCTCTATAGCCGCGGAATACCCCTTGATGGTCAGGCCGTCTCCGGCCGCAAATACACCGGGTATGCTGGTTTCCATTCTTTCGTTGAGCTCGACTCTCCAGTAGCCCAGACGCTCATCATAGATATGTTTGCATCCACACAGACGGGTCAACTCGGTACTGGGAATCAGGCCGAACCCATAGGCAACGGAATCAACGCGAATTTCCTTTTCGGTTCCCTTTATCGGATTCCAGGATCGATCCACCTTTACAATCTGTGCCTTTTCAACCTCGCCGGTACCGTATACCCCGGAAACAATATGAGAGCGATAGATCGGTATATGATGCCTTTTAATGTTGCGCAGATAGTCAAATCCGGATCGTATTTTCAGATAGTCAATATTCGCAAAAAGCTTGAAGGTATTTGCCGCGATGTCCTGCAGGGAAGCCGCATTAACAATGGCGCTTAAGCGGGCACCGGCATGGATTAGGTGATTTGCCAATACAAGCTGCAAGGGACCGGTTCCGGCGACCAAAAATCGTTTCCCGGGCAAAATACCCTTTTTAACCAACGTGTTTAACCCCCCCACGGAAAACACACCGGGAAGGGTCCACCCCGGAAAGGGAATCGCTTTTTCAAAGGCGCCAACGGAAATAATCAATTTATTCCCCTTGATGCAATTTCCGGTTTTGTCGGCGTCGGCTTGCGGGTAAAGCAAGACTGTATTTTGATCAACAAAGCCCCATACCTCCGTGTTTAAAAATACGGATATGTTTTTCCTGACCCGCTCAAAATCTTTCAGGATCCGGCTGCCAATGCTTTTTTCGATTTCATCGGCAGCACTGCCTTTGATCGTATTGCCCGTCGGCGCAAATACTTTTCCGCCCAGATTCTGGTTTTCTTCAATCAAGGCAACAGATGTGCCCATGCGGGCTGCCTCAGCTGCGGCAGTGATCCCCGCAGGACCTCCTCCGATGATGACCAGATCAAATTCTTTCATTTCTCAAGTGTTATCCTTGAATCATCCTGGGTGGTAATTCGGCAACCTGGTGTTGCCAGGGTCATACACGTGCGAACATTGGGAATGCCATTGACAATCATCCGGCATTCATGACAAATCCCCATTCCACAATAGACACCCCGGGGCGCCTGCTTTTGGGTCATCCGCAACGTCCGCACACCGTTGGCCAGCAGCGCCTCGGCAATGGTCTGACCGCTGCACGCTAAAATGGTTTTGCCATCCACTTCAATTTCGAATTTATCGTCGCTATTCATACGAAGATCCCTGATCTGCATCCGTCTGTGCGTAAGACCGAAAAAAAATTTTTACCACGAAAGCACGAAAATATGAAAACACGAAAAAGAAATAAATAATAATCTTCGTACTTTCCAAATTGCGTGTTTTCGTGGTTGAAAGTGCTTAACTTGGGTTTTCTGCATAACTCGAATAATTAATTGTCTAACTTAAGATTCCTGTGATGGATTAACTAGTTTGTTTTTAAATCGGCTAAGCTTTAAGGCTCCGATGGGGATTTCCGGTTCTTCGTCGCAAACCATTTGGGATATTAATTTACCGGTGATAAGGGAAAGCCCAATGCCGTCGCCTTCATGACCGGCCGCCACGTAAAAACCCGGCACCTCGGTTTCGGATATGATGGGCAGATGATCCGGCGTAAAAGGCCTGAGCCCGGCATAACTTCGAATGATTCTGATATCCTTGATCACGGGGAAAAACCGAATGGCTCGTTGAGCCAGGGCACGCAGGACGTCCACGTGGCATGAGGTGTCCATTCCCACGAACCGGCGACTGCTGCCAACAAGAAAATTCTGTGCTTCAGTGGGCTCGAAAACGAGTGCAACCCCGTATTTTTTCATTTCGGGTGTTACCTGGCGGACATATCCCTCGCTGTCGAATTTGGCCATCATGTACCCGAATTCCATTACTTTGCGTCTGGCAACGGAGAACGTGCGTTCGGCCACCAGCATTTGCCCTTGCCGGGGTTTGATCGGAATATCCAGCCCCACCAGTTTACCGATTTCGGCTGCCCAAATGCCGGCCGCATTGACCACCCGCCTGGTCAAGATCTCCTCGCCTTCGGTAACAACGCGCTCGACGCAGCCAGTGGCATCCAGCCCAATGCCGGTCACGGCACGATGCGTCAGAACTTTCGCCCCCCGCTTTTTTGCGCCGTTAACCAGCCCGTAGGCCAGGGCCATTGGGTTTAAGGAGCCGTCACAATCGGTCTCCATACCGCCAACAATATCGGGTGCCAGATAGGGTTCATCCTCATGGACCTCATATTTATCCAGGATTCTGACCGGCAGCCCCTCGGCAGCCAGCTGGGAGCAAAGGGTTTTGGCGGCCTCCATTTCGGCTTCATTTTCAATCGCAAGCAGGCTGCCCTTCTGGACCCAGCCGATATCATCATCTAATTCATTTTCGATCTGTGGAAACAGATCCTGGCTGAGCCGGGTCAAGCGGCTGTCGAACCCGGGCTCTTTGTCGCAGACCAGAACATCCCCCTCGCATTTGCCGGAGGTTCCGCCGGTAATCGCCCCTTTTTCAACCAGAATAACGTCTATATTTTTGCGGGCCAGAAAGTAGGCAATCGCTGTCCCGACGACTCCTGCGCCGATGACAACAACATCAGCAGTTTTGGTTGTATTCATCCTCTCTCCGCAAAAAAGAATCCAATTCATCTATACACATACAAGGTGTCTTATTACATCAAACCAACCGCGCTTAACATGGTGCGCAATTCGTTTTTTTGTTCTTCGGAAATAGGTAAAAACGGCCGTCTTGGTTT
>JASFPY010000246.1:0-4720 GCA_050115755.1 Desulfobacteraceae bacterium
GATAATAACCGCTCCGGACCCGGTACCCAACTCCAGAATAGATTTATTTTCCGGATCAGAATCCGCCGCCAGGCTTTCCAGGGCCTTTTCAACCAGACATTCCGTTTCCGGACGGGGGATCAAAACATTTCGATTGACTTCCAGATCAATAGACCAGAATTCCTTGTGTCCCACAATATAAGCTACCGGCTCCCGGTTTATTCGACGCTTTATCAGCGCTTTAAAGCAATTCAATTCATCAGAATTCAGCGGTTGATCATAGTGCAGATATAAATCAATTCGCTTTGAACCGATCGCATGCGCCAAAAGAATCTCGGCAGTCGCTCGGGGGCTGTCGATATGATGCCTGTCAAAGTAAGCTGTGGCCCATTGAATCAGCTTAATAAGGGTCCATTCAGGAGGCCTGGGTTTGGTTTGATTCTGCATTTTGCAGCGCCTGAGCCTGAAAATAAGTTGTCAGTTCACCGATGAACTCGCTGAGGTCTCCGGCCAGGACATCCTCCAGTTTATAAAGCGTCAGACCGATACGGTGGTCGGTGACCCGGCCCTGGGGGAAGTTATAGGTTCGGATGCGTCCGCTGCGATCTCCGCTACCAACCTGACTTTTGCGCTCTTCGGATCGTTTTTCGTTCTGTTCCCGGGTGATTTGATCCAGCAATCGCGTCCGTAACACTTTTAAAGCCTTGTTTTTATTTTTTAATTGTGACTTTTCATCCTGACAGGTGACCACCAGTCCAGTCGGCAGATGGGTAATGCGAACCGCCGAATCGGTCGTATTTACACTCTGCCCCCCCGGGCCCGTGGAACGATATACGTCAATTTTCAGGTCCGAGGGATCAATTTTTACATCGACCTCTTCAGCCTCCGGCAAAACAGCAACCGTAACGGCAGAGGTGTGAATTCGCCCCTGGGCTTCGGTGGTTGGAACCCGTTGGACCCGATGAATACCGCTCTCGTATTTAAGCTCGCTGTAAGCACCTTTGCCATGAAACAGGGCGATTATTTCTTTAAGCCCCCCAACGCCGGTGAGGTGTTGCGCCATGACTTCCACCTGCCATTTACGGTTCTCCGCATAGCGCGTGTACATTCTAAAGAGATCGCCGGCAAACAGGGCTGCTTCTTCCCCGCCGGTGCCGGCCCGGATTTCGACAATCACATTTTTATCGTCATTGGGGTCCTTCGGCAAAAGCAACTGTCTGAGCTTATCTTCAAGGCGATCTTTATGCTGGTTTAGATCGGTGAGCTCTTCCCGGGCCAGATTTTTTATTTCGGGATCAGAATCCTGCAGCAGTTCCGTGCTCTCTTCAACACTCTGGAGGATCTGTTTATATTCTTTGAAGACCGATACAATTTTATTCAGCTCGGCGTGTTCAAGGATAAGCTTTTGGTATAACTCACGATCCTGGACAATTTCCGGTTCGCTTAGCTGCTTTTCAATCGCTAAAAACCGTTCTTCAACCCCTTTTAATTTTTCGAACATTTTTGCAACACCCTAAAAATTTGACTATTTCTTAAATGTTGGGCCAACCTGCGAAAGTAAAAGCGTAACGTAAGTTAAACTGCAATATCCTGATGATTATCCGGGATGCTTTCATGGTCAGCAGATTGTATTCTTGGGAGGCGGCCTCTGGGCGATTCAGGTAAAACGTTTCTCGGGCCGGAACGTGCCTTTATGCGGTTAAGCCTCGGTCACCGGTTTTTCGGTATCAGCAAGCTTAGCCGCATCTTCACAGGATGGCGGGGGTGCTAGTTCGGTTTTTCCTTTTTTTGCTGAAATTTTTCATATTTTTGGCGGAAGCGTTCGATGCGGCCGGCGGTATCTACCAGCTTTTGCTTGCCCGTAAAAAAAGGATGGCATTTTGAGCAAATCTCAACCCGGATATCCTTCCTGGTGGATCCAGCCTCCAGGACGTTACCACAGGCACACCGAATGGTGGTTTCATGATACTCTGGATGAATGTCACTTTTCATTTTATCTCAACCCCCATAAAAAATTTTTACAAAATCTTTTTATATATACAAATAATTTTCTTTTGGCAACCCCTAATTTATTTTAAAAGTGGCTTCAAAACCTCAGATTGTGTTCGAGGGCAAGGCGCGATTCGTTTCAAAAGCGGAGCGTACACGTAAGTACGTGAGCATTTTGAAACGGATTGCAACGCAGCCACCGGACACTAGATGGGGTTTTGAAGCCACTTTTAGGCATTCATAGAGTTTAAAAACTCCTGATTGTTTTTGGTTCCACCCATTTTATCGAGCAAAAATTCCATGCTATCAACCGTATTTAAGGATGTCAGCAGTTTGCGCAGTATCCAGACCCGATTCAATGTCTCCCCATTCAGCAGAAGCTCTTCTTTGCGCGTCCCGGAACGCTTGATGTCAAATGAAGGATAAACACGCTTATCCGCCAGGCGGCGATCCAACTGAATCTCAGCATTACCGGTACCTTTAAATTCCTCGAAAATTACTTCATCCATACGGCTGCCTGTATCAACCAGTGCAGTCGCGATGATGGTCAGACTGCCACCCTCCTCAATATTCCTGGCAGCACCAAAAAACCGTTTTGGGCGCTGCAACGCATTGGAATCCACGCCACCGGAGAGGATCTTGCCACTAGGCGGTACCACCGAATTGTAAGCCCTGGCCAGCCGGGTAATACTGTCCAGCAGAATGACCACATCTTTTTTGTGTTCAACCAGACGTTTGGCTTTATCGATCACCATCTCGGCAACCTGGACATGCCGTTCTGCCGGCTCGTCAAATGTTGAACTGATAACTTCCGCAGCCACAGTCCGCTGCATATCGGTGACCTCCTCCGGCCGTTCATCAATCAGCAGGACAAATGGTACCACATCTTTGTGGCTGACGATAATGGCGTTGGCAATACTTTGCAATAGCATGGTTTTACCGGATCGAGGCGGTGAGACAATCAATCCCCTTTGGCCAAAGCCCATAGGGATCATCATATCCATGATCCGGGTGGAATAGTTTTCGGGATCGGTTTCCAGATGGATTTTGCGATCCGGATAAAGCGGCGTAAGATTGTCAAACAGGATTTTGTCGCGGGCGACTTCCGGGTCTTCGAAATTGACAGCTTCTACCTTTAGCAAGGCGAAATAACGCTCGGATTCTTTGGGCTGCCGGATCTGGCCCGAAATCGTATCGCCGGTTCTTAGATTAAAACGCCGGATCTGGGAAGGTGACACATAAATGTCATCAGGTCCCGGCAAATAATTGGAATCCGGTGATCTTAGAAATCCAAAACCGTCGGGCAAAATCTCAAGCGTCCCTTCACCGAAAATAAATCCGTTTTTTTCAATCTGGTGTTGCAGCAGCGCAAACATCAACTCCTGCTTACGCATTCCGGCTGCGCCGTCAATTTTGTAACGTTTGGCCATCTGAGTGAGTTCGCTGATTTTTTTCTCTTTGAGTTCTACGATATTCATCAAGTTCTTCCTCTTTAAGTTAACATTCAGGTGGGTTATATTTGCCACCGGCGACAGGATGATTTTAAAAGCATCAATCCTCTGGCTGTTGCTGAACGTTTTTTCAGAAATATGCTTTGTGTTTTATGTTTTATTATTAAACGCTTTCCAGCACGATCGCATTGTACTGAAACGTGGGCGGGTTATCCTTGAGATAAACCCTTTTGAGGCTCTTCGTAGCTGAAATCGTTGAGCATTTGAATAAATATAGGCGTCCCTACGCAGCAGGCTTATGGATTGGATCCATGTCGGTTTTAAGGAGGTTTATGAGTGTCAGTGATTTTAAGCTAGAAGAATATTATTAAGTCCTCACATTCTGGTGGGCTATGCCTTAGATCTGATAATATAAAAATTATATCATTAAATAAATCCTGTCAAGCAGTTTGTCAGATTTTTAAACACTTTAGCGAAACATGCAGCAGATCCTTTTTAAATTCAGCTCCAGTTGTGTTATAATCCAGAACCTTTCTCAAAAATGCATCTAACGCTCAATAGCTTCGTTGTGAGCCACCTCAAGATGCTCACATATCTCCCGCTAAGCGGGATCCCACACGGTTACAATGCATTGTGGGAGTGGCTTCCAGCCACGACTAATTTTTGAGAAAGATTCTAAACTCTTATTATCTAATAAAAAAATGATTCCAATTGATAAAAGAATTTTTCCTGAAACTTCGGGTGCATTCATAGTCGGCGGGTCAATCAGAGATTTGCTTTGCGGCCGTTCACCGGTTGACTATGACGTTGCCGTCCTGGGAGATCCGGTTAAATTCGCACGCCAGATCGAACGCAGCACAAACGGCCGCATGGTTGAACTCGGCAAACCCGGCCAGAGGATTATTCGGGTTGTCAGTGAAAAAAACAGTATCGACGTTTCCAGCATAAAGGAATCCTCTATTGAAAAGGATCTTCTGGCAAGGGATTTTACAATCAATGCCATGGCATATGAATTGTCATCGAATCGACTAATCGACCCGATTGGCGCACAACGCGATCTGAACAACAAAACCGTTCGTATGGTTTCAAAAGATATTTTTAAGCGGGATCCGGTAAGGCTGCTCAGGGCATATCGAATTGCAGCCGAATTTCAATTTGAAATTGACCGTCAGACGACGGCTGCAATAAAAAAGGATGCAGCGTTTGTGCAGCAATCAGCGGTAGAACGGGTTCGAGCCGAATTTTTTAAGATGCTGCAGTGCGCCGGTTCCCACCCGTATCTAAGCCAAATGGCCGATAGC
>JASFPY010000247.1:0-4692 GCA_050115755.1 Desulfobacteraceae bacterium
ATAGTTCATAGCTGATAGCTGATAGTCTAAAGGATGAAATCCTCTTTTCTATGAGCTATGAGCTCTAGGCTATGAGCTTTAGATTGCCTTGCCCTTGAACCTGATCTGAAATTTTGAAACCACTTCTAATAAAATCGTTGAGGAAAAACAATGACCATCTGGCTTGTGACCCTTATCTTAATTTTGGCAATGCTTTTGCTGATAAGCGAAAAGCTGCCGGTGGATCTGGCTTCAATCGGTATCATCGTCGTGTTGACAGTCAGCGGAATTCTAGCACCAAGAGAAGCCATCGCGGGCTTTGCAAACCCGGCGGTCATAACCGTCGGAGCAATGTTTCTAATCAGCAAAGGCATGATCCGTACCGGGGCCGTTGCATTTATCAGTAAAAAGGTAATTGAATTATCCCGCGGCAGACCGACTCTGGCCATATTTCTCATCCTGGTTATCGTGGGCACGGCTTCGGCCTTTATCAACAACACCCCTGTGGTGGTTCTTTTTATTCCCATTATTTTAAGCCTCAGCTGCGAGCTGGATTTCAGCCCGTCCAGATTTTTAATTCCGGTCTCCTATGCGTCCATTTTAGCCGGCACCTGCACCCTGATTGGAACTTCGACCAATATCATTATCAGTGATTTGAGTGCCGCAGCCGGCTTCGGGCCTCTGGGTATGTTTGAGCTTACACCGCTGGGCCTGCCCATTGCCGTGCTGGGTATCTTTTTCCTTATTTTTGCCGCACCGAAACTGATGCCGAACCTGCAAAATCCGGCCTGCGAGCTCAAGGATGAGGAGCGCAGGCGTTATCTGGCCGAATTCCACGTTCCGCGCGAAAGCTCCCTCATCGACGAAGACCCGGTTTCCTTCTTTAGCGAAAAATACCCCGCTATGAAAGTGCTTGAGCTCATCCGCTATTCGCATGTTTTTTATCCGGATAGAGATCCGGTAAAAATCGCCCCCGACGATCTGCTGCTGGTGAAAGGTTCGGCCAATGATCTGGTTGAAATTCTTCATGATGATGTGGTCGATTTGCCCATGGCGCAAGAAGACATAAATTTCGCTGCCGAACAAAAAAAATCTTTGATTGTCGAATTGATCATCCCGCCTCAATCCAGGCTTTTGGATGAGCGGCTGGTGTCAAGCCGCCTGGGACGGGATCCGGATATCCATATCATCGCCATCAAACGCAGGGAACTTCATTATGCCGAGCCTAAGGTCAACGACATTCGGCTAAAAATCGGTGACATTCTGCTGGTTCGTCTGCCGGAATCATCATTGGACAGACTGCGCGGTGAGACGGATTTCATCATTGTCGAAGACGTCCATCATGAAATTGTGCACAAAAGACTGGCGCGACGCGCGTTCCTGATATTCGGGGCAATGATTCTGGCCGCCAGCACGGGCATGGCGGATATTTTAACCTGTGCTCTGGCGGCTGCTTTTTTGATGGTCCTAACCGGGTGCCTTCAGCTGCGGGATGCGTATCGGGCTATCGACAGCCGGGTTCTTCTTATTATTATTGCCATGATTGCCCTGAGTACTGCCCTTGAAAAAACAGGTGCTTCCGAATTTTATGCCAGGACATTTCTCAGCCTGTTCAGCGGGACCAGTCCTGTGTTTGTTTTGAGTGGCCTGATCCTGTTAACCAGCATCAGCACGCATGTATTGAGCAACAACGCCACCGCGATCCTGCTGCTGCCAATTGCCATTTCGGCCGCCCAGGGGCTGGGGGTCGACCCCAAACCGTTTATCATTGGGGTCTGCTTTGGTGCCAGCGCCTGCTTTGCCACCCCGATCGGGTATCAAACAAATCTGCTGGTGTATGGCCCCGGTGGGTACCGCTTCAGCGATTACCTGAAACTGGGGATGCCGTTGAATCTACTCGTCCTGATAATGGGTTCACTGTTCATACCGCTGATCTGGCCGTTTTAAAAACGGTTGTTGCCATCGCGTCTGTTTTTGTCATCGCCAGTTGCAACTCAAAGGGAGCGTTAGAGGTGCAACGCGGTCTTGATACCCGCATCGACCACGGGGCGGTGGCTTCACTATCTGTGGAACCCGATGAAAGCGTCGAAAAGACTGAGGTTTTGCTCGAGGCCGTGCGGCGACTTCGCGGACAGCTTTTCGGCCGCCTGGTCAGCGAAGGGGTCTTTGCGGTTCACAGCGCTCGGCATTGCCCGGCATCCTCGCTCGATGCTCATCGCTCCCGCCGCCTGGGGGCTTTATGCGGCATGGGAGTGGCTGGTTCAGATCAAGACTCCGGAAGCGAACATCCGCGTCAATCTTCTCGCAATCTGGCCGGTGCTGGCAATTTTATCAGCATGGGCACTTTTCCGCGCGTTTCGATAGACATGATCCGATCGGTTTTCTCAAAAATTATGAAATTTAATCCTTCTGCATGTTTTTTACAATTCCAAACATTAAGCCATTGATTTTAAATTCATTCATGCTAATTCTTGTTTATGATTTGAACACGCTAAATTTTTTAAACGAACGCTTAAAATGCCAGGCAAGACGATTCATTCTCCTAATTATTACCAGCAAGCTGCATCAACAGTCACTGCTGATTATCCATGAAAATTGAACCGTTGAAGAGGGTAACCGATGATGCAATTGATTTGCGCGCATACCGCCTTCGTCAAGTGCCTCTGATATGAAATCACATAAATATTCATTTGAACTCAAAAGTGATCTGTCCGAGCTGAAAATTTTAAACCAACAGTTGAATAAATTTGGTCAGATCAGCGGGCTATCGGAAGCTTGCATAACAGATGTTAATATCTGTCTCGACGAACTATTCACAAATATAGCCTCTTACGGTTTTGTAGACGATTTAGAGCATATCATTCGGTTCACACTTCATCTGGATAACAATGTGCTGATGTTAAATATTGAAGACGACGGGATACCATTTAATCCACTTGAAAAGAAAGATCCGGAAATCCCTGCTGAACTTATCGATGTCAAAATCGGGGGACTCGGTATTCATATTGTCAGAAAATTAATGGATGATATTCGCTATGAAAGAAAGCAAGACAAAAACAGGTTGATGCTCAAAAAATTCATCTGATTCTTTCTAAAGAAACAGAAAGGCTTGTTGCGTTCGGGAAATCTGCGCCCGGCAAAAGGAAAATTTTTCTCGAGGCGGGATCCTTAACAATCGTCCGCCGGGATTGAGATCGGTTCTAGCGTTTATCGACCGGAACAAATTCGGTCAGGGTTGGACCGGTATATATCTGACGGGGACGGCCGAGTTTCCAGTTGGGATCATCCAGGCTTTCCTTCCATTGAGCGATCCAACCCGGCAGCCTTCCGATGGCAAACATCACTGTAAACATGTTGGTGGGGATACCGATGGCCCGCAGGACAATGCCGCTGTAAAAGTCGACATTGGGATACAGGTTGTGCTCAACAAAATAATCATCTTTGCGGGCAACCACTTCCAACTCTTTGGCGATATCCAGCAGCGGATCGGATATCTTTAGTTTGTTTAATAATTGGTCGCACCTTTTTTTCATAATCCTGGCCCGTGGGTCATAGGTTTTGTAAACCCGGTGGCCGAATCCCATCAAACGGAAGGGGTCTTTTTTATCCTTGGCTCTTTCAATGACCCGGGCCATATTCTTTTTTTCGGCGATATTGCTGAGCATCTCAATAACGGCCTGATTAGCCCCGCCGTGCAACGGGCCCCACAAAGCAGCGATGCCCGCCGAAATGGCGGCATAAAGATTAACCCGAGCGCTTCCAACCAGCCGCACCGCCGATGTTGAGCAGTTTTGTTCATGGTCGGCATGCAAAATCCAAAATACACGCAGGGCGCTGATGACATCATTATCAAGCTCATAGGGTTTGACCGGCGAATTAAACATCATATTTAAAAAATTGGCGCAGTAAGCCAGATCGGGCCGGGGATACACCACCTTGTGTCCCCTTGAAATTTTATAGGACATGGCCGCCATCGTTCGAATCTTAGAGAGCAAACGGGTCATGGTCAGATTAATTTCTTCTTCCAGATTCTGAAGTTCCGGATAAAAGCTTCTCAGGGCATTGGCCATCGACGAAAGAATTCCCATCGGGTGTGAAGACCGTGGGAAGTTTTCATAAAAGGCGCGCAAATCTTCGTGCACCAGAGAGTTGTCATTGAGCAGAACGGAAAAGCGCGTCAGTTCCTCTTGATTGGGCAACCTGCCATTTATCAGAAGATAGGCAGTCTCTTTAAAGGTGGCCTTTTCGGCCAGCTCTTCAACCGGAATGCCGCGATATCTCAAAATCCCCTTTTCCCCGTCCATAAAAGTTATTGAACTGGTACAGCTACCAGTATTCGCATAGCCGGGATCCAGGGTGATAAAACCGGTATCTGCCCGCAGCCGTGAAATATCGATCGCCTTTTCCCCTTCGGAGCCCTCTAAAACCGGCAGTTCATATTCTTTACCGTCATAAATCAATTTTATTGTATCTGTCATCGCTGCTCTCACTTTCAGTTACCAACAGGTCTATGAAGTTACCGATATAGGTTCTATCTGTCAATTTTTAAATCTGTTCAAATCCATGATCGTTTACTTGTCAAGACCTCTATGATAATACATATAACCTATACCGTATCTCAATGTATTTTCCGAAGAAATACATATTTGATGATAGTTGGCTGGACGTCATTTATCAAAATCTAAATTCCAAAATTTATGATCTAAATTGGGT
>JASFPY010000248.1:0-4689 GCA_050115755.1 Desulfobacteraceae bacterium
TCATAGCCTAGAGCTCATAGCTCATAGAAAAGAGGATTTCATCCTTTAGACTATCAGCTATCAGCTATGAACTATTAGCTAATTTGTATGTGAGCATTTACCGGAGGCCTGCAACGCAGCCATTGGGCCTTAGATGGGGTTTTGAAACCACTTCTAAAAAAAGCCGGCCCGGGGATTAAAGCCTTCCTGAAAAATGCCGATAAAAAACATATACCTGAATAGCGCAGCACAATACTAACCCGAATCTTCTGTGCGGTTTGGACCCGAGAGGATCGCACAAAAACGGTAAGGTCCATGTTTAAATTAATTCAAAAATCGAATCCGAAAAATTATTTTGAAACTCCGAAAGAAAGTTTTCTGGTCGGAAAATCGAAACGGTGTGAAATCGTCATCGGGGATCCAAAAATTTCAGATATTCAGGCCAAGGTCAGCACAAAAGACAGCCGGTATTTCATCAAAAATCTGGGGTCCAAGCCAATTTCCTTAAACGGCAGTCCTATCGGGGAGCAATTTTTGAAAAACGGGGATGAACTGGCACTGGGTAAATCCAAATTTGTTATTCAGACCGAGGATAACAATCGGCAGCCATCCAGACAAATGCCAATGGAGGATAAAACGCTGGTGTTCGATAACCGCAGCGAAGAATCGCTGGGGCCTCGACTGGTGTGCACCACCCCCAACGGCAAAAGCAAAATCGTCCCGCTCAAGCTGAAAAAACTCATCATTGGCAGGTCGAATGAAGCGGCCTTGAAGTTGATGCACCCGTCGATATCACGCAAGCACTGCGTCATTGAAAAACGCAAAAACGGTTTTTATGCCAGAAATATCAGCACCACCAATCCCCTTTATCTAAATAATCGGGATATATCCGAGCAGCGCCTGTTTTCCGGTGACAAACTCCAGATAGGCACTTTTTCAATCACCTTTATTTCTGATGAGAAGGCCGACACCCGCCAGGCGACGCAAAAAATCATCACCAAGCACACGCGATCGAACCGGGGGGTCTGGCTGGCAGCCCTACTGATTTTTACTTTTTCAGGATACTTGCTCTATATTCATGCTTACACGCCGTGGAAAACCCAGCAGAAGCTAACCGAAGTTGCCAAGCAGATCGAACGGGGAGATTACCTGCCGGCCAGCGATGCGCTCGAGCAGCTGCTGCTATCCGACATTTCTTCTGAAAACGCCCAAACAGCAAGGGACATGCTGGCTCAAATCACGTTGGCCGTTACCCGGCAGAAAGCTGAAAAAGGAAAGGTAGAGGAAGCCAAGGCGTTTTTAAAAAAATATCTCGCGGAATACGGCCACGGTAAAGAAGCAGCAGCGCTTTGGGACCGTCTGGATTTTTATCGATTAACGCTTGGTGAACAGCTGGAATCAGCAAATCAGCATCAATCTGCCCTCAGGGAATATTCGTCCATACGGGAAGACAGTCTGTATTTCGAGGAGGCCCAGAAAGCCATTCGCCGCATCTGGCTGGCCTACCAGAAAAAGACTCATCAGAAACAAGACCTTGCCCAGCTGCTTAAAGAAGCCGAGACGCATTTCCTCGCCAGGCGCTACCTGACGCCTGTCAATAAAAATGCCTTTGCCGCATACCAGGCTATTCTTTCACTTGACCCCAAGCATGACCTGGCACTGCAACGCATCGAACAAATTAAGACATTTTACCGTGAACATGGAGACGGCTATTATAAAAAGGGAAACTGGCCAAAGGCACTTTCATATTTTGAACGCTACTCGATTATCGATCCTGAGTCCTCAGAGATTAAGGCAAAAATAAGTGCCTGTCGCCAAAAAATCGCGTCATCCCGCAAAGGGAAAACAAAATCCGGTCGCGGCAAAAACGGAATTGCGCAAGAGGAAGAAAATCAAAAGCGCGAAGAGGTCCAGCGGTTACTCGAAGAGACCGGAACCGAGAGTTCCTGGATCATGAAATATCTATTTGAAGAGCAAGCGGGTGAAAAAAATTCTGACACGCCATGGTAGTCTCTGTTGCGGGCACTCATCAACCATAAATCGTATTAATAGCCCGCAGGAGATGAATTGTAGAAAAAATAAATTTATCACGAAAGCACGGAAATTTAAAAAACACGAAAAAAGCCTTTCGTGCTTTGCTTCTTTCGTGTTTTCGTGGTTGCTTTGAGCAAATTAAGGATTTCAGTCATGCTGCCAAGTTTAATGAAAAATTCCGCGATTGTCGTCTTGACAATTCTAAGTTTAACGCTGGGTTTAAATTCCTGCGCCTTAAAAAATATGCTGCTTCCCGACCCGGAGCCGACCGTACTGGAAGAAGAACGGCTACCCCACAAAGTGGCGATTGTACCCTTTGTCAACCGAACATCCAACCCGGAGGCCGGCAGCGTGGTTCGCAAGATGTTTTACAACTTTTTTGGTTCCTTAAATTACCTTGACCTGGAACCCTTTATGATCGACGACACCCTGAAAAGAAATGAGCTGTATCAGCCTATCATATCGGGTGAGGCGGTTTCCGCAGCGCGTTTGGGACAGCTGTTGGGTGTTGACGCGGTTATATACGGGGAAGTTCTCAATTTAGGCAAAACCTATGCACTGGTATATTCCGATAATGCCGCCGGGCTCAAAGCGAAAATGGTGCGCTGCGACAATGAGCAGGTCATCTGGGAACTGGAACACCATATTCGCATCCAGGAAGGCAGTGTGCCATTGAGCCTCACCGGGCTGGCAGCAACGGTTGTAAAGACCGCCATCAGCCATCAAAAGGCGACTCACCTCCAGGCAGCTGCCGAACTGTGCATGCAAATGGTGGCGACGATCCCGAACCCAGAGGCGGTGACTGAACCGCCACCTCGAATTATCGCGCTGGTACACAACGCGGGGGGCAAATTGCTGCGTCCCGGAGATTTATTGAAAGTAGCCATGATCGGCGAAGAAAACCAGACCGCCAGCTGGAGCATCCCCCCGCTGGTGGAAAATCTTCCGTTAAAAGAAAAAGAACCCGGGGTCTACATCGGCGCTTATCGGATCCGGCCCAAAGACCGCCTACCCCATGGACGCGTTATCGGCTGTCTGCGGTCCGATGCCGGTGCCGGAAGCCAGTGGGTGGATACCTTAGGGCCTGTTAAAATTGGTGAACCGACATTGCTGCCTGCAAAAATTTCCAAAAATACCGTTCTGGATGCCGCCAGAAGCCCTTATCTTGTCGAGGGCGCACTGGTGGTTCTGTCCGGAGCCAGGCTCACCATAGAGCCCGGTACCGTCATCTGGTTTCGCAAGCTTGGATTAATTGTTAAAGGCGAACTCCGGATTAACGGCACAGAAGCAGAGCCGGTGAGCTTCGCCAGTTTAGGATCCAACAATTGGAAGGGGATCTTTTTTGACAAAAGCCAGACCGTAAACCAGCTGCAGTACTGCCAGATTTCCAATGCTGAATTTGGTATCAGATCATCCGTTTCGACCGTTAATCTTCAAAATTGCATATTTCAAGATAATGTCTGGGGTATTGTTATTGAGGAGGGAAGGACTGAAATTCATAACAGTCTGGTTCGAACATCGGACAAAATCGGCATCGCTGCCCGCAAATCGCATCTTTTGGTTAGAGACTCGGTCATCACGGAAAACGGATCCGGCGGTTTTATCCTAGAGAAATCAAAAGCTCAAATCGAAAGAAACAATATACTCAACAACGGCAACTGGGCCATAAAAACGGTGAGTTCGGCCGACGGCGTCAAAGCAGCACATAACTGGTGGGGCGTTGACAATCCCGAGCAGACCGAAATTATTGGACAAATGACCATTGAGCCGACCTTAAAAAAGCCCATCGATTTTAAAATCGCAAAATAAATCATAAATCGCGGCTTTCGCAGGCAATTATTCGTGGAGCGCATTAATCCAAAAAACGCCCCGGCCCTGCAGTTCGATCAGGAGTCGGGGATTTGTTTATTCGAAGTCTCCAACCGCTTAAAATAATCCTGCGCCTTCTCAGTATCATTCAAGGCCTGATAACAATTGGCAATCGCATGCAGCGCTTCTCTTCGATGTTCGAATTTCAGAAGATGGGACAGCGCCACTTCAAATTTCCCCATATTCATATAGCATACTGCCAGGCAAATATGCAGATGTTCATCCTCGGGAAATAACTCAATACCTTCGGAAAGGATTCGGATAGATTCCTCATGGGCCCCTTTTTTCTGGTGAATGATTCCCAGACCCAGGTACGCCCGGGCATGGGGACCGTATTCTAACGAACGACAGTATAGTCTTTCAGCAATTTTATTCTTATTGGCGATCGCATTGATGCCGGCATAGTCTCCTTTATCAAAAGTCAGTGCCAGCCGAGAAAAGAAATCGGCATGCTGTGGATAAAGGTCCTTGCGATCAACAAGGTCTAAAGCCTCAACAAATTCGGGAAGCTTATCATAAAAAAAGGTTCTAAGCTTATGACCGAATGCCAGAATAAGATCACGCGACAGGACCGCATCGGTCTCAAAATACATAATATCTTCGATACGATTTAACCAGATATCATCGCTCAGCTTAAAACTTTTCTTATAGTCCTGATAAAGCGCTGTTCCCGGAAATATATCCAGAATATAAAAAATGGCGCTCAACGGTTTTATCCTGTCGATCAGGTCGATGGTTTGCTGAATGGTTTGCCAGCTTTCCTGCGGACATCCATAAATAAAATACGCTCTGGCCATCATGCCGTAA
>JASFPY010000249.1:0-4685 GCA_050115755.1 Desulfobacteraceae bacterium
CGGCAACTTCCCGATCCGAACTGACCACCAGGGCCTTTTCGCGATCCCTGTTGGCCATGCGCTTGATGACTTCATCCGCCGACTCCCCGCTTCGAGAAAACCATATGGAGATTCCCCTTTGCCGGTTGCGTTGGGGTGAAAAAACCGGACTCTGGCGACCGTCAAAGACCACCGTAATCCGGTGAGGCTTCATTTTCCGGTAAGCCGCCAGCATATCGATCAGGGCGTCTCGGCCCAGCATGATGTCCTGCTGATCCAGATTGCTCAGCGCTGTTGATTGGCGGATAAGGTTATATCCGTCTATGATGATATGAATGGACATTCGAGATTTAAATAACTAAAGAACGATTAATCACGAAAGCACGAAAGGGTAAAAACACAAAAAAAATAATCTAAATTTCATGCTTTTTTGATTTCGTGTTTTCGTGGTGAGAATTTTTTTAAATATTAGGGATAATGATTAAAAAAATAGGGTTAGGACACCACTTCTATATTTTGGTTTGTCGCAGGCGTTCGATCAGGCGGTCTAAATCATCGTTGCTGTAAAATTCAATTTCAACCCTGCCTGCCTGGCCCCGCTGTTTGATGACAACTTTGGTGCCAAAATGCCGTGAAAGTTCATCCGCCAGGGTGACCAGGTAAAACGCTTCGGTATTTTTTCGGCCCACCTTCGGTCTTTTCTTCTCGCCCTTCAGGGAGCGAATCAGCTCTTCGGTTTCTCTGACCGACAGGTCCTTTTTAACCACCGCCCGCCATGCAGCCATTTGCTGGGTGGTATTTTCGATACCCAGCAACGCCCTGGCGTGTCCCATCGTCAGCTTGCCCTCCTGGATGCTGATCTTAATGGGTTCGGGCAGCTGCCGCAATCTCAAAAAATTGGCAACCGCAGAGCGGCTTTTGCCGACGCGCGTTGCAACGTTATCCTGCGTCAGGTTGAATTCGGTGATCAAACGGTGGTAGGCTTCGGATTCTTCGATGGGGTTGATATTGGCGCGCTGGATATTTTCGACAATCGACAGCTCCAACAATTTTGAATCATCGATACGCTTGGTGACAACCGGCACCTGGCTGAGCCCGGCTTTTTGGGCTGCACGCAAACGCCTTTCACCGGCGATTAGTTCATAGCCGTCATTTTCTTCACGGACCAGAAGCGGCTGCAGAATACCCTGTTCTTTAATGGACTGGCACAACTCTGCCAATTCATCTTCGTCAAACTGCATGCGCGGTTGAAACCGGTTGGGCCGGATAAGTTCAATTTCACAGTAAAAAAAATCTTTGGAATCTTCCTGCGATTTCTCGATCTCCGGGATTAGGGCACCCAGACCTTTTCCCAGAGCCCGTTTTTTGCGCCTGGTCGGTGTGCCGGAAGACGTTTTTTTAGTATTGTTCTTTTGCATTGAATTCCCCTGCAATTATTATCTGGAACCCATGCCAAATAACCCATAAACCCCGATTGTGTTTCAACTGAATTGGGGTGTCAGTGGGTTGTAATTTCTCTGGCCAGTTCAAAATAGCTTCGAGCGCCGGCAGATGTGGCATCATACAGTAATATGGGTTTTCCGAAGCTGGGCGCCTCGCTTAACCGAATATTTCTGGGCACCATAGTTTTAAAAACGAGCTCCTTGAAATAATTTTCGGCTTCTTCGGCAACCTGGTAGGCGAGATTGGTGCGTTTATCAAACATGGTCAACAAAATTCCGGCAACTTTTAAATCCGGATTCAGGCTGCGCTTGATGCGTTTTATGGTGTTGAGGAGTTGCCCCAGGCCCTCCAGGGCGTAGTACTCGGCCTGCAGCGGTATCAATACTGAATGTGCTGCGGTAAGGGCATTGACCGTCAGAAGACTCAGAGAAGGCGGACAGTCTAGAAAAATATAGTCAAATGAATGGTTTAGGCCGGCAATCAAATTTTTCAAGGCCTTTTCACGATCGGGTTTAGACATCATTTCGACTTCAAATCCGATCAATTCGACATCAGCCGGAATCATTTTCAGGGTGGGGATTTCACTGTCCACGATCAGGCTTGATGCACCGGCCCGACCCAGCAGACCGTGATAAAGGGTTTTTTCCAACCGGGAGCGATCGATGCCGAGCCCTGAAGTCGCATTTGCCTGGGGATCGCAATCGATCAGCAGTATTTTTTTCTCGGATACCGCCAGAGCGGCCGACAGGTTAACGGCGGTGGTTGTCTTGCCGACGCCGCCTTTCTGATTGGCTATGCAGATGATATGAGCCATAATCCGGATGCTCTAACATAAAATTTGGGGTTTGAAAAGAACTTTAAAATATGGCATTTTAATTCCAAAAATGGTAGACTGATGCTCCAAATCAGGTCAGGATGCACTGTCTTTATGGCAACCGCAAGCCCGGTTTACTGGAATGTTGGAATACGATGTTTTAAGAATTGAGAGCCACTGAATGCCAATGATTCGAAAATTTATATATATTTGGATTGCGGCTTTGTTTTTGTTGAGTCAACTGCCCCCCCAGGCTGCCTTCGGCCTCACCGTCAGTGAAGAAGAGGAGCTTTCGCGGGACATTCTGAGGTACATTTACCGGCACTATGAAATTATCGATGATCCGGCTGTTGTGGAATACGTTAACAAGGTCGGCAATCGTATCGTCGAGGGCCTAAAAGATCCCCTGTTCAACTACAGATTTCATGTTCTCAAGGTAGATGCCTATAACGCCTTTGCCATTCCTGCCGGTTATATTTTCATTAATAGCGGGCTGTTGGCCGCCATGGACAATGAAGAGGAATTGGCCGGCATTCTGGCCCATGAAATTGCCCATGTAAACGCCCGCCACATTTCCCAGAAAATTGAAAGATCCAAGAAAATCGGCTGGGCGACCCTGGCAGGCATGGCGGCCGGTATTTTAATCGGAGTGGCCGGTGGAGCAGAAGCGGGACAGGCTCTCACACAAGGTAGCCAAGCTGCCGGCGCATCCGCCGAATTGTCTTATAGCCGTGATAACGAAATCCAGGCCGACCAGCTGGGTTTAATCTACCTGAGGGATGCCGGTTACAGCGGCGAAGGTCTGCTCAAGATTCTAAAAAAGATGCGCAGCAAACAATGGTTCGATACCGAACAGGTGCCCACTTATATGAGGACCCATCCGGCCATTGATGATCGCATTGCCTATCTTGATACACAGATTTCTACAATGCCGAAACCTGCTGAGACCAATTCCCGGGAATCTTCAGACGATTTTTTAAGGGTGCACACCTATCTGATTACCCGATATGGCGATGAAAATCTGGTACTAAAGCACCTTCAATCGGAAGTTACGAACAATCCACAGGATCCGATGGCCCATTACCGTTACGGGCTTATTCTGGCCCGGGTGGGCCGCAAGGGCGAAGCCATTGAACAACTCAGAACCGCCATGGAAAAGCGGGCATTTGATCCTTATATTATAAGGGACGTCGGAAGAGTTTATTATCTAGATGGGCAGTATCAGCAATCATTAAAAATGCTGAAAACGGCTCACAATATAATTCCGGATGATGCGGAATGCGGCCTGTACCTCGGGCAGACCTATATGGAGATGGGGCTGTTTGATGAGGCTTCGCCTGTTTTACAGGAAGTCGTCGAAAAGCACCCGGGTTACACCGAGGCTTACTATATTCTGGGGCAAAGTCTGGGTAAACAGGGAAATCTGGGAGATGCCTACTATTACCTCGGTGTCTACCACACCCGAAAAGGAGATTACAAAACCGCTGCTGTCCAATACCGGCGTGCACTCAAATATATCAATGATCATGACAGGCGCAACAAAATAGAGGAGCGCCTAAAAAAGCTTGAAAAAGCACTGGCCAAAAAACGCTAACTGCGATCAAAATGGGAAAACTGCATCGAAAAGGTTCCCCGGCCCTGGGACGCAGACCGCAGCGTTGTCGAATAGCCGAACATCTGTGATAGCGGCACGGTAGCAGTGATTACCTGCACCCCGCCTTTATGTTCAATGGATTCTATTTTTCCGCCTCTCGAATTTAAATCTCCGATGACATCACCCATGAAAGCCTCAGGCAGAAAGATCTCAGCAGTCATTATCGGTTCGAGCAAAAATGGTTTGCCGGCGGTCATGGCATCTTTGCATGCCATTGAGGCACAGACGGTATGGGCGAGTTCGGTTCCGAGAGATTCTTTGTAAGTTGCATTCACCAGTTTGACCGCAACGTCCACCACCGGATATCCCATCAGCGACCCGCTTGCCAGTGATTCCAAAACCCCTTTTTCAACAGCGGCGATCAGCATGTCCGGCAGAACGTCCGCCGAGATTCCAGCGATAAATTTATTCCCGCTTCCCCGGGGCAGGGGGGTCATTTCCAGCGAAACTTCTGCGAAATGGCGCTGCCCGGCGATTTCTTTATCGAAAATAGCCGAGGCTGCTGATTTTTTTTCGATGGTTTCCCTGTAAACCACCTGAGGTTTGCCCACATTGACATTGGTGCGGAACTCACGCTGCATGCGGCTGATAATGATTTCCAGATGCAATTCGCCCATTCCCGAAAGAATCGTCTGGGCAGTATCCTCATCTTTTCGGACGACAAGGGTAGGATCTTCGGCCATAAATTTGGCGAGGACCTCATCCAATTTTTCCTGATCCCCATGGGTTTTGGGTTCCACCGCAATGGAGATAACCGGTTCATAGAACTCGATTTTTTCGAGTAAGACGGGATGC
>JASFPY010000250.1:0-4674 GCA_050115755.1 Desulfobacteraceae bacterium
TCAATATGCTTATCGCTGCCGGACTCATCGATTTGCGCTTACTTCGATTCTGAACAGCAAACTCTTCTAAAAAGGTTTCAACCAGTATCGGCAGGTCTTCAATGCGATCTCTTAATGGCGGAACATGGATGGGAATCACATTCAGTCGATAATAAAGGTCTTCTCTGAAAGTTCTTTTTTCTATTTCTCTCTCCAGATCTTTATTGGTTGTCGCAATCACTCTGGCATTAAAACGGATCGGTCGGCTTCCGCCTACACGCTGAATTTCCTGTTCTTGCAGCACCCGCAGAATTTTTGCCTGAGCGCTCAAGCTCATATCCCCGATTTCATCCAGAAATAAGGTGCCGTTATTGGCCAGTTCAAATTTCCCTATTTTTTTTGCAGTGGCACCTGCAAATGCACCTTTTTCATGACCGAACATTTCACTTTCCAGAAGCTCGTCCCTGATCGCCGCGCAACTCACATCAATCAGCGCCTGATCGGCTCTGGGGCTAAGCAGATGGATGGTGCGCGCGGCCAGTTCCTTGCCGGTGCCGTTTTCTCCGCTAATCAGTATCCAGGTATCCGCGGGAGCTGCGACTTCAATGTTTCTTCTTAGCTCCTTTGTTCTTTCGGAATTTCCGTCAATTGAATGTTTTTCCAGCGTCTTGTTGCGAAGATATTTGTTTTCTTCTTCAAGGCGTTGCAAATTTAGGGCATTGTTGATCGCTAAAATAATCTTGTCGATGGAAAGCGGCTTTTCGACCAAATCAAAAGCGCCCAGTTTTGTGGCTTTAACTGCCGTTTCGATCGTTCCGTGGCCGGTGATAATGATGACCTGGATATAGGGGTTGTACTTCTTAATTTCCTTCAAGGTTTCAATCCCATCAATACCCGGCATCCAGATATCAAGCAAAACCACATCCGGTGATTCAGAATCAACGACTTTTAACGCCTCATAACCGTTAAGGGCCGTTGAAACCTCAAAACCCTCATCGGAAAGCAAGCCGCTTAAAGATTGAACGATAGACTGTTCATCATCAACGATTAACACGGATGGTAACATAAATCCTTACCCCCCCACTTCATTAAGATTCAACTCTATGGGTTGCGTCCGCCAGGCAGACGGCCCTGGACGTGGGCAAAGCGCATGGGGCATGGCGCATAGGGTTGAAAACCTGATATGCTCAATTTTTTTTACGCTATGCTCTCTGCGCTATGCCCTATGCGGTGCCGAAGGCTACACCGGCAACTCGATTACGAATTTGGCGCCCCGCGGCGCGTTGTCCTGCACATTTATCATGCCGTTGTGATCGGCAATAATGGTATTTACAATCGTCAGCCCCAGCCCCATCCCCGCTTTTTTAGTGGAAAAATTGGGCTGAAACAATCGGGTCTTATCTTCATTGGAAATGCCCTGGCCGTCATCGGCAACTTCCATCCGAACCTTTTTCAAAATCGGGTCATAAGCCACGGAAATCGTAATATTGCCGGATTCTTTAATCGCACTAATCGCATTGTCGATCAGGTTAATTAACGCCTGCTTCATCTGCTGCCGATCAAGATTTAGGACGGGAATATCACTGGTATTATTTATTTTAAAATTGATGTTTGGGTGCCCTTCGCGAAAAAGCGCCAGGGTTTCTTCAATTATCGAAATCAAATCGCAAGGAACCGGGTTCGCGCTGGGAAAGCGAGCAAAAGAGGAAAATTCATTCACCAGGTTGCGAATCAGCTCCACCTGGCTGATGATAGTCTCGGTGCACTCCTCAAATATCTTATCATCCACAAATTGAGCATATTTTCGTTTGAGCCGCTGCGCGGAAAGCGCTATCGGGGTCAGGGGGTTTTTAACCTCATGGGCGATTCGCCGCGCAACTTCACGCCAGGCCGCCATGCGCTGACCCTTTTCCAGTTCGGTTAGATCGTCAAACACCATCAGGGTTCCCATGTGGTGTCCGGCATCGTCCTTCAGCGCATTTACAGAAATCAGAAAGCTTCTGGGTCTGCCTTCGATGGTGAGTTTTAGCGGCAATTCAATCGTGTCTCCGCTCGAAAGAGACAGATTGTCCATAATTTCATTGGCCAATTCCAAAAACGGGCTATTTAACAAATTTTTATAGCTCTTATTCAGTATTTGTTCGGATTTGAGATTCAGCATCTTTTCAGCAGATTTGTTCATGGTCGAGATGATGCCTTTGGCGTCCAGGGTAACGACACCGGCGGAAACACTTTTTAATACGACTTCCATGAACTGCCGTTTTTCTTCAATTTCAATATTCTGCTTGCGCAGCATTCGGGCGGAAAGCTCCAGTTGTCCGCGGCTGGTTCGGATGTCCTGGGTCATCTGGTTGAAGGATTTTACCAAGCTTCCAAATTCATCATCAGCCACCGGATCAATGGTATAGCTAAGGTCACCATCGGCGACCCGGCGGGTTCCTTCCGCCAGTTCCTTAATCGGAAGGCTGATTGATCTGGCCATATAAAATCCAAACCAGACTGCGCAAAATAAAACCAGCAGCGCTACAATCGAAAGCGATATGTAATAGGTGATTTGAATCGGCTTTTTCAGCAGCTTTATCTGCTGATATTCGGCAAAGCCGCGGCGGATAAACTGCAGATTTTCTGAAAGATCGGGTGGAATCAACACGGTAGCAACCACGAAACCGCTCGCTTCATCGGGTTGCACTGCAAACGGAACCGTTGCGATGGTTTTGACAAACTCCCCGGATGGAATGGTTTGCGAAATGGATCGAATCCCGTCTTGCGGCATGACTTTTTGAAATTCCTCGGCTGAAACAATTCCAAAATATTCGTTTTCAAGCTTTGGCGCCAGCGCAAAAGTCAGTCGCTCGGCATTGGCCGCATACACCTCAACAGCGTCAAGGTTAAATTCTCTTTGCACAATTCGAATATAATGGGAAAGGGCCCTGGGATTTTTCGGATCCAGCAAATTCTTGGTTTTTATTTGGTACGAGATTCGTTCAAGGAAAAATTTATTGTTCTCCTCGGTGCGATTGTATAAGCGACCGCCGACCCACAATGAATTTTCAAGCGCCTGTTCGACCGGCACATCAAACCAGAACTCAATACTGGTGGTAATGAAATTAAGCGCGAAAAAAAACAGAACAATGGTGGGCAAAAGCGTCAGCGAGACAAAAGCGATTACCAGTTTGGTCCGAATTTTGGCACCCAGTACATTGCGTCTGCGATCATAAATGAGTTTTACCAGGTTCCGAAAAACAAGATAGATCATCAATACCAGCAGCAGTAAATTGATGTTGATCAGGATGAACATCAAAACCGTGTTGGATACGGCAATATCGGCGCCGAAATGGATAATCCTGCTTTCGACAAAGGTCAAAAGGGCAACCACAAACATGATGATCAAAATGAGAAAAAATTCGCGTTTGCGCCGTTTGCGTTCTTTTTCCGAAAGCGAAGACTTTCTTTTAAATCTGGGTCGTTTCATAGCACCGTAGTGGGTTGATTAGAAGCCATTTCAAAACCCCTTTTCCGCTGGTTTGCGGCTTTTGTAAAGCGCTAAGCTCGTTGCGCTAATCCGCCTGCGGCGGAGAAAACTCGCGCTAACGCGCTCAACAGTTCAAGATTTTTCGCTTCGAAACAAACCCAAGCAAAGCGCTTTTTAACAAAAGATCGCAAAATTATCTCCAAAGCGGTTTTGAAATGGCCTCTACCATGAGGCTGTCGTTAATAGATAAAATCGATGGCATACCAATCTGTTTCAAAATCCCATAGAGACACAAAAAACAGGATGTAGTGCAGATAGAAGGGGAGGGTCTTTTTGCTAACTTCAGCCTTAACTCTGAGTTGGTATTGTTCACCTTTTTTCAGCCTGTTTAATGGAATAAGTTTTAAGCTATTGATTTCAGTCATCCATTTTTTCGCCTCTTTAAATGACTTGGTGATTTCGGGATTATCCTCTTTCCATGAGCGTTTGATCGTGAACTCTTTTTTCAAATTATCGTAAACAATGGTGTGCGTGATCTCGATATCGGCAATCGTCCGGTCAAACCAAAAATTTCGTGTGCGATTCAATTTAGCAAAAAAAGAAAAAGTAGCAGGCACACCGCTTAAAATGGCATTTTTCATCTCTTCCCTGAAGGCGCCCTCAAGATTCAGATAAAGCAGCAGGTCATCACGGGTGTTGGAAACGGTGATATTGGTCAGAATCGCATCCTGGGCAAAACCGGCATGGGGCACAACGAAAAGTAAGCTCAACAGCAGAATAACAAAGAATGTGGCTCGTTTTAATAACGAAATCATGTGATAAAGGGACCGCTAATTTATTTTCACCTAAAATGAGCGTTGAAAATGCAGCTTGAAATTTCAATCGGCACCGGCAGGTCACTGCGTTTACACACTTTCGGTGTATTAAATAGCTGAAATCCCTTTTAATAGCAAGTAATTTTGGTGTTTGCCGGCAGGCGTGGCCCGGAGTCCGACCGGGTTTCGGCTCGAGGGAATTATTTGCCACAAAATGATTGTCGGCAACATAGGGATTTGTTATAGCTGTCAGCAGCCTGCAGCCAATCTTGCGGCTAAAGCGGCAAACCTCAGCCAAGGAGAAAACTTTGCTGGCCAAAGTCCTCAGCAGTGCTGTTATGGGAATTGATGCATACCCCGTCGAAGTGGAAGTGGATATCACCGCCGGCCTGCCCACATTTACCACGG
>JASFPY010000251.1:0-4664 GCA_050115755.1 Desulfobacteraceae bacterium
GGCAATCGTCTGTGTTTTGGTCAGCAGCCCCTTTCCTGAAATATAATAGGGGCCGATGAAGGCCACCTTTAGATTGCGCTCCGGCGTCATGGTCATGCTGGACAAAATCATGTCGACTTTATCCGCATGGAGGGCCGGTAGCAGTTCCACAAACGGCATGGTTTCAAACTGAATTTTTACGCCCATGTTCATTGCGATTCCTTTGGCAATATCGGCATCCAGACCGATAATTTTACCGTCTTTGGTGGTCGCATTCAGGGGCGGTTGTGAGCCGGTGGTGCCGATGACCAGTTCGCCCTTTTTCAATATGCGGTCCATTATAATTCCGGCCGTTGCGCTGGTCACCAATACAAGTGCCAGCACCGCAACAAGTGCGGCAACGAAAGTGGCTCTTTTCATAAATATACTCCTCCCTTTAAAGTTTAAAGTGAAACGGTCATTTAGCTGAAATGCATTTAAATAGCAACAACTAATCTATAAAATAAAATTGCGCCAAATAGTCTTCATCCTAAAAACCTTGACCATGGTAAGAATGCCATGATATTAAGTATTTAATAATAACGGAAAAAATGCGGACTCTTAGTAAGGGATTGTCATGAACCCAAAGAATACAACCCCGTTTTTCCAATAGAAAGACGGGGTTCAATGTTTAAAGGCGATTATGAAGCTCTTATCCCTGCAAGTGGTGTTTAAACTTTTAGGAACCCAGAATATACCGGGTTCACCGCAGGAATTGGAAATTCTGTGTATCCGAATTTCTGAATTGGCCGCATTGAATGGTGAGCAGTGGATTCGTGAAAATCGACAAAAGCTGATTGACGAATGGTATTACATTGTGCGTCAGGGAATCATTCGTTAAAAATATTCGAGAGGAAACGGAAATGAGCAGACTGTTCGAAGCGGGTGAAATTAACGGTATGAAGCTGGAAAACCGATTTGTGCGTTCAGCGACCTGGGAAGGAATGGCAGCCGATGACGGATCGTGCACGCCGAAGCTCATCAGCCTGATGGCTGATCTGGCCAGAGGCGGCGTCGGGTTGATCATCAGCAGTCACTCGTATGTGCAAAAAGTCGGGCAGGCCGGCTACGGGCAAATTGGAATTCATGAAGACCAGATGATCCCGCGGCTAGAAAAAATGACCACCGCGGTCCACGACCAGCGCGGCATAATCGTCTGCCAGCTGGCCCATGCAGGGTTTTTTGCCAATGCCAAATTGTCCGGGCAAACGCCGGTCGCCCCATCAAACGTGGAAGGCATTGCTAAAGCACCCCGCAAGGAAATGACAAAAGAAGACATTCAGGATGTTATTGAGGCCTTTGCCGTTGCCGCCGGCAGGGCCAAAAGCGCCGGTTTTGATGGTGTTCAAATCCACGGGGCTCATGGCTATCTCTTGAGTCAATTTATCTCCCCGATGTTCAATTTTCGCGCCGATGAATACGGCGGATCAATCGAAAACCGCGCCCGCCTGCCGCTGGAGGTATTCAAAGCGATTCGGAGGGTCGTCGGCAATGATTATCCGGTTTTAATTAAAATCAACTGTAAAGAGTTTACAGAACAGGGATTAACACCACCGGAATTTATTCAGGTCGGCACCATGCTGGCCGATGCCGGCATCGATGCCATTGAAGTCAGCGGCGGTCTGGCGATCAGTCCCAAGACCCGCCCCAGCCAGCTGGGTATAAACAAAGAAGAAAAAGAAGCTTATTTTCAAAAAGAAGCAAAAGCGCTTAAAAAACTGGTCGATGTTCCGATCATTCTGGTGGGCGGTAACCGCTCCTTTCATGTCGCCGAGCGAATCCTGGAAGAGGGTGCGGCCGACTATATCTCCATGAGCCGGCCGCTCATACGCGAGCCCCATCTGATCAACCGCTGGAGAGCCGGGGATCTGACCAAATCGGCCTGTTTGTCGGACAACATGTGTTTTCAACCGGCACAAGAAGGCAAGGGAATCTACTGCGTCACTGAAAAAAGAGAAAAAGCGCAGGCGGAATAGCCTGTAAAAATCATCCACAGATTAAGCAGATTAAATAAAAATTAATTGATAAAAATTCAACCGATTACAAGTCGAGCGCAAACGAAATGGCTTCGCGCACCTGCCGTATTTTTTCAGATGAAAGGCGAGTTATCAAGGAGCCTATTTTCCTTTGGGAAACCGTTTGAATATGGTCGACGTTGATGGCGCAATCTCTCTGCATGCCTTCGTTTTTGGAAAGAAATACTTCGCTGGGGATGTCTCTAATTGTCGATGTAATCGGCGCAATGGTTACTTCGCCAAGATATTCTAAAATTGAATTGCGGGTCAGAACTAAGACCGGCCGCTTTTTGCCCGGTGCTTTGAATTTGTACCACCTGATTTCACCCCTATTCATTCATCCCCCCAGTCCTGTTCCTTTTCCCAGACGCTGAATTCATTCTTGTTTGCCGGATGAGAAACATACCCCTGCCGGTGTTTTTCTTCTTTGAGGTTGGTGTAAAAGCGGTTAACCGCCTCTCGCAGCGCATCCCGGGTAAAAGCGGATCGGGAGGTATTCAGCTCTTTGACCAGCTTATCGACAGACTCGACAAGTTCATCATCCAATGTCATCTGAATGGTTCTCATGGCTAAACTCCAAAATAATGTGTATTACTATAGCTATAATATATCCATTCAGTCATATATGTCGATTATAATAATTAGCATCATGATATAAGTGAGGATATACAAATGATCATTTTTGACCTAACCTCGATTTTGGGTTAAACTTAAATTTGATCATACAAAATATTTTCAACAGATGATTCCCGGTATAGGGTTCGGCAATTTCTAAAATGCGCTTTCTGGCTCGACATAAAAAATCCTGGACAATCGTCATCTGTATCTTGGCCGGTTTCATCCTGATGCTCGCTGATGGGTCTGCTGCGATCGCCGAGCAGACCAAAGAGCAAAAGGCCCGGCAAAAAATGCTCAATTTAGAGGCGGCCAATGCGCTATGGCGGCTGCAACGGGCATTAAAAACAGATGGCTATTACAGCGCACGGGTCCGGCTCAATGTCTGGCGGGCAGCAGCTATAGATGCCGGCAAATTCGACCCCCAAAAATACGAAGAATATAGACGGCAGATCTATGAAAAATCGGTGAATGATTCGCTGAAGTGCTTCGACTATTACATCGAACAGGGCAGCCGCCATGATGCCAGTATGTGCCTGCAAACCTGGAAGATGCACGCCAAAGAAATCGACCAGTTCGATGAATCCACCTACCAGGAGCTTGTCAAACGGCTCGATGACTTAAAGGAAAAGCAACCGGAATAGCATTTATTTGACAACTCCAGCTGCTTTTTAGTATTCTGCACTCCGACTGTTTGCCTTCCTTGGTTAATCTTAAGCCCGAAATCCGATATGTGATACTTTTTCGCTGCGCGTTTTAAAAGTGCTCAAAACGGCAAGCTGTTCGATTAGCGCTAATGCATCTATCTATCAGGTCAGGAGGGCCGAGCCATGAGAAATATAAAGGCCGATTTTATCAATGGTTTTCTTTTACTTGCTTTTTTAGGTGCGCTGCTATCATGTGAAACGGATAAGGCCCCATTACGGATCAAAAACAGCCTTCCGCAAAGTGAGCTTGAATATTATAATGACTCATTTGATAAAATGCGCGAAGATCTCTGGGACCGGGCCGGGTATTTGTATCGCGAAGAACAGGTAAAAAATTTCAAGCAGGCCAATTTGCGTTTCGAGAACGGTAGGCTGATCATTCAGACCCAAACCGGCAGTTTCAGCAAGGGCGGGCTTTCATCCAAGTATGCCTTAAAAGGAGATTTCGATATCCAGCTTGATTGCCGGATGGATTTTATTAAAGGCATCTCCAGCATGGATATGGATCAATTTGTTAATCTTGGTGTTTTCGAAAAAAGCCTAACAATGGGAAAAATGAACACCGCAATCATTGGCCTGTCCATGAAAGGAGGATCTGACCAGGTACACCTCTTTAGCAATTATATTGTAAATGGTAAAAGGAGAGGAGGAAGTTCTCAAAAGATCGAAAATTATAACGGCACATTCAGGATCCTGAGAACCGGCAAAGCCGTCAGCACTTTGTATAAAATAAATGGCATGGCCGAATGGAACCGCCTGAATACCTTTCGCGTAACCGGTAATGACATGCTGATCGGTTTTCAGGTGCGGAACTTCTTTGGCAACAGAACCACCATTGAGGCAAACCATTCGATATCAGCACAGTTTGATAGTTTAAAAATAAATGCTGCCGAGCAAATAATTGAAGGAGAAATCTGAATTTATGTCCAAGCGCATAAATCTTTTCGGTGAGCGCACCTCTAACATTCGATACTTAAGAAAGATTCCATACCCAAACAAGAAGACCATTGAGGACATAATAATGAAGTATGCGTTGCTCACACCTGTTTTCTTGTTCTTACTTCAGTTATCCAGCAGCCCCGCCCTGGCTTCTGACACCAATGATTTGTCCGGTGAATGCGATAAAGCCATACATGTATTCTGGAAAGGCCGTCTGGAGCCCGATAAAGACCAGGCCCGTCAATATTACCAGCAAGCCATCGATTTATGCCCGGGATACATCCGTCCCTATGAACTGGTGGGAAACTTATACCGCAAGGAAAATCAGCATGACACCGCCATCGCATATTTCACCAAGGCGGCCGCATTG
>JASFPY010000252.1:0-4654 GCA_050115755.1 Desulfobacteraceae bacterium
TTTTGAGATGGGAATGATTCGAAATCACTATGTCGGGCGCACTTTTATACAGCCTACTCAGAGTATGCGGGATTTCGGCGTACGAATTAAATTGAATCCGGTCAAAGCCCTTCTCAAGGGTAAGGATCTGATTATCATTGAAGACTCCATCATCAGAGGCACCACCATTAAAACCCGGGTGAAAGCCCTCAGAAAATTAGGTGTTCGGCGTGTGCATATGCGGGTTGCCGGCCCGCCCCACCGATTTCCCTGTCACTATGGCATTGATTTTTCAACCCGGGGGGAGCTGATTGCGGCCAGCAAATCGGTAGAAGAGCTCAGGGATTATTTAGGCCTCGACTCGCTGCATTACCTCAGTATTGAAGGATTGTTACAGTCAACCGGAATTAAAAATCCGGAGCACCATTTTTGCAAAGCATGCTTCGATGGGTGCTATCCGGTCAGCTTTGATGGGATGGTGTCCAAGGATTGCCTGGAGAACATCGGTTAGTCTTGCTGGAAGGTTCAAGGGTTCAGGGATTTCAATTTTTGGTGTTGGCTGTCGCAGAGAATTACCTTACTCTCCAGCTTATCGTTTGTCGGGGCACCGCTGCCTCCTGTATTCGAATCTGCTGATATCTTCGCGGGTTTTATCTAACCCCTGAACCTCTGAACGGTGAACCTTTGAACCCGGTGACTGACACCCAAAGCCTAGGTTATCAGGAACTATTCGAATATTATATATAATAATTATAGTGGCCTACAAATTCCTCCTTGCCCTTTTGGGGTGCACATTATAAAATAATAACGTTGTACTTACTTTTGTAGCACAGCGTGTATCGCACGGAGGAATTTATGCTTGAATCCAGATACCTGAAGGATAATATTGAAAATATCCAAAAATTGCTGGCCATTCCCGCCCTGAAAAATTTTGAAACCAAAAGTCTTGGAAAGCTGCTGCGGCTCAGTAAAATCCGAGAATATGAAGACGGCGAACAGATTATCCGGGAAGGTGATTTTGATCCCTGGCTCTATTTTCTTCTTTCGGGTAAGATACGCATTACCAAAGAAGGGTTGGAAATCGGCACCATAGATAAAAAGGGTGAAATCTTTGGAGAAATGCGTGTTATCGACAGCTTGAGTCGATCCGCATCCGTGTATGCCGTCGGCAACACCATGTGTTTGGCGGTGGATACATCCGCCAAAAGGAGGATGTCAGCCGGCAGCACCCAGGATGAAAGATTGGACTTTCTGCTTTTACTTTACCGTATTTTTGCTGAATTTATGTCTATCCGGTTGCGGGCTACCAACGAAGAACTGGTTATGGCTAAAAAGAAAGTCAAACGATTAATTGAACAAATATGACTGTTAGAAAAACCGTCGCTTTTTCGAAAAAATCCGCAAATCTTTTTTTTCACATTCTCACCAAATGCAACCTCAGATGCCGCCACTGTTACATAAATCCGGAACAGCATGGCCAAACCGATCTACCCTTAGAAACCATTAAAGCCTGGTTGGAGGCATTTTTCCAAGATAGCCCTAAAGCAAATGTCATATTTTTAGGCGGTGAACCGACACTGCATCCGGATCTGAGTCACGCCGTTAAACATGCTCACCAGCTTGGCTTTCGTTCCATCACCGTTGATACCAACGGTTACCTTTTTCATGATATCCTCTCCCGGGTTAGTCCCCGGGAAGTGGATTTTTTTAGTTTCAGCCTCGATGGTGCCACCCGCAAAACCAATGATGAGATTCGCGGGCCCGGATCTTATGATGCCTGCATTAGCGGTATTAAAAAGACAGTGGCAAAAGGCTTTGCTACCAGTCTGATTTACACCGTAAGCCGCTTGAACATACATGAACTTGAAATGATGCCGTCGCTTTTAAACGATCTGGATATCGAGCGCTTTTTTATTCAGGTCATCGGCCTGCGCGGTAAAGCCGCTGAAAGAAGCAATGCGGGCAGTTTACAGTTAACCCGGTCTGAATGGCTGAAAATCATTCCCCCGTTGGCGCAAAACATTGCCCGACAGGGTTTAACCGTAAGCTATCCAAAAGTATATCTGGACCCTGCGGAAAAATTTGAATGTGCCGGCCTGGTGGCTCAAAATTACTTTATCTTCCCCAATGGCAGGGTTTATCAATGCCCGCTTTGTGAAGATCTGCCTATCCATAGCCTGCAGTTTGTAAACAATCAGCTTGTAAAGACCCCAAAACTCAACGAAAGCGATTTGTTCGCGTTGAACATTCCAGAGGGCTGTGTGATGAACCGGTTGATTCAGCCTGATAATATAAGTTACACGGTCGGCGGTGTGCCAGAATATAAAATTGCATGTTGTCTGCTCAAGGAAGAGATTGCTCCGATATAAATCGTCGTCGTACTCGTACTCGTCCTCGAAAAATAAGATGGATAGCGTAAAATGAAAAAATATAGATTTGATCATGAAAAACTTGACGTCTATCAACTTGAACTTCAGTTCATCGCCTGGGTAACCCAATTAATTGAGGAAGTTAAGGCATCAGCCGGGTCAAAAGTTCGAGAGGTTTGTAACCACCTGGACCGTGCAAGTCTTTCAGCTCTATTTAACACCGCCGAGGGTAATGGGAAGAGACAGTCAAAGCTGCGGGGTCGGTTTTTTGATGATGCAAGAGGGTCGGCAGCAGAGTGTGCGTCTTGTCTGGATGCCTTAGTTGCAAAAGGTGTTTGTTCTGAGGACCGTGTTGATAAGGGCAAAGATCTTTTATATCGAATCGTTTCGATTTTAACTAAGTTGGTAAATCTATTTGCACCTGTCACGGCGGTACGTGAAGAGGTTGTTCGATATAATGTCGAGGACGAGTACGAGAACGAGGACGATTAGACAACCATGCCCACCCTCAGACAGAAAATCATATCACTATTGAGTGAAGCAGAGATGAGTGCCCGGGAGATTTCCGGCCAGGTGGGGATACCTGAAAAAGAAGTTATTGAGCATTTAGCTCACATTGCGCGCTCGGTTGCATCTCAAAATAAAAAGGTGGTCATCGCACCGGCCATATGTCTGGGCTGTAAATACGTTTTTAAGAATCGCAGGCGTTTTACCCGCCCCGGCCGCTGCCCGCAATGCAAAAATTCTCATATCCAGAGTCCGCGATTCCGCATCCGCTAGGAACATTTCAGACCTGCCTTATTTTTGAATCCACTTGCCGCTGGCGTCCTGAACCCATTCGCCGGGATCGGCTTTTTTAGCAATCTGAAGTGCGCGGCGCTTTCCAACCAGTTCGGCGGTGGTTCCCTGCTGTTTGGCAATGGCCGTATAGACGGTCTTGCGATCCTTATTTTCGGCGGCAACGACATCGGCATTTTCCCTTTTTGCACCGATAAAATCCAGATAGCCTGCATTGTTTTCACCCACGATGCCTTTGGTTTTAAGTTCTTTGATGACCGGCAGGCGCTGTTTCATTCTCGTTTTAATGTCATCCGCGAATATCGATATTCCGGCTGCAAAAGTTCCGATGAGTACAAACGCGATTATTTTTGATGTTCTTTGCAGTTTCATAAAAGCTCTCCTTGTCTTCACCCTGAACCATTAAGGCTTTATTCAACAGTTTTGGAACGGTTTTCTATCTTTTCTTCGGCCGTATCGATATCTTCGAAGAAATTATCTAAAGCACGGTCAACCTTCACGTTGACATCGATTGTGATATGTATCGGCTTGACTTCAACCGGCGCCACTTCGACTTTATGCTGGGTGCAGCCGGCTGCGGTTAAGACCGACCATGCCGCCAGCACTATCAGGATGTGTTTTATCATGGATTTACTCCCTGCCTTTTTGGATCATTTGTATCAGTTCCTTGTATTGCATGATTTTATTGAGCGGCAGCCTGAAATTAACATCCAGGCGAATTCCCTGGAATGTCGAGCCCTGAACACCGGCTTCAACTTTTGCGAAGCCGCCCAAATCCTTGTGGTAAACAAACGGCAAAGGTTTGGCCGGTTTCCCGTCAAGCTGCATTTTCAACAGCAAATCTTCTCCTTCGGTTGTCAGATTCAGCTTTGCCCATGCGTAATCATAATCTTCAAGGGCCTTTCTGGCAAGCTCCATCTGAGCATACTGCGGGGTATCAGGCGGGATACCGGCAGTTAAAATTTCGGTGTCCGTCATGCGAATTTTGCCGGACTCACCGGGTGTCGTAAAAAGAAAGCCGTCTGTGAAGCTCAACTGCCCGTTTTGGTATCTTAAAGGGATTTTGCCGTTGAGCTGGCCTTCAGCCGTTACGCTGGCGACGCCGAATTGTTGAAGCACTTTGGCCAGGTCCAGTCGGTCGCAATATAAAATGATATTGTAGTCTGCGGTTCCCGAGGCAAATCGGATGGCCGGGGCGTCGACTTTTCCTTCACACCAGGTGAAATGGCTTTTTTCCACCAGAACTGATCGCAGCGATTCAATCTGAAAATCGATTTCTCCATTTTCGATGGTCATCTCCCCTGCGGAAGCGCGCGTAAATTTTAATTTTTGGTCGGGAGCGCTGCGCATGTTAATCAGGTCCGGAATGAAGAGGTCCATCTGAATTCCTTCGATCGTCACCTTGTTCGGGTGGTGCTGCAGTTTGCCGCCGCTCAGGTGCATTGTGGCGGCGGCGCTAACGCCTTTTTTTCCGATGCGCATATTGCCCGCTTCATGCAATTTTCCCT
>JASFPY010000253.1:0-4641 GCA_050115755.1 Desulfobacteraceae bacterium
GATTTGGCTCTGCTGGACATGAAATTGCCGGACGTTGACGGAATGGAGGTTTTGCGTATCGTGCGGCAGGATAAGCCCGGTGTTTATGTTATCGTGATGACCGGATATTCGACGGTCAACAATGCCGTCCAGGCCATGAAACTGGGAGCCTTTGATTACCTCGCCAAACCGTTTACCGATGATGAACTCATAATGGCGGTTGAAAAAGCGATCGAAAACAAACGCCTGAAAGAAGAGAATCTGGCCCTGCGCAAACAGCTTTTTGAGCAATTCGATTTCAGTAACATTATCGGCGAAGATCCATTGATTTCAAAGGTTTTTGACGAAATTCGCAAAATTGCTCCCACCGACAGCACCGTTTTGCTACAGGGGGAAAGTGGAACGGGAAAGGAACTTTTTGCCAGGGCCATACATGCCCACAGCCGCAGAGCCGCCCGTCATTTTGTCGCTCTGGATTGCAGCAGCCTTGCGCCCAGCGTACTTGAAAGCGAGCTGTTCGGGCATGTCAAAGGCGCCTTCACCGGCGCTGTTCAGGATAAAGCCGGTATTTTCGAGGTGGCCGACGAGGGCACGCTTTTTCTTGACGAGATCGCCAATCTGACCCTGGAGGTTCAGGGGAAACTGCTGCGGGTGATGGACACCCATGAATACAAGCCGGTGGGGGCGAGTCACGTCAAAAAAACGGATGTGCGTATCGTTGCGGCGACCAACCGTGATTTGAAAACAATGGTGGCGGAAGATGAATTCAGGGAGGATCTGTTTTACCGGCTGAATGTGTTACCCGTTTACCTTCCGACGCTTCGCGAGCGCAAAGACGATATTCCCAGACTGGCGTATCATTTCCTGCGATTTTTTTGCCGCAAAACCGGAAAAAAAATTGAGGGTTTCACCGACGATGCCCTGAAAACACTGGTGAACCAGCGCTGGCCGGGAAATGTGCGCCAGCTTAAGAATATAATTGAACGCCTGGTCATCATGGCCGACCGACAACTGCTGGACCGGTCCCACCTTTTAGAGCATTTACACCCCCAAAGATTAAACGGCGGCAACAACGCCATCCCGGAGACCCTCGAAGAACTCAAGGCTGTCAAGAAGCACCTTATTGACGTTCGTTACGGGGAGCTGGAGAAAGCCTTTGTCCTCAAAGCGCTTAAAGCATGCAACGGCAACATCACCCATGCGGCAGAGAAGGTGGGCATTCAAAGACCCAACTTCCACACATTGATGAAGAAGCATAATATATCGGTCAAAGACGTGAAGCGTGCTTCCCGCCCGGCGGATGAAAAACTGTAAAAACAGGCTGCCTGAGTGTATGGCGAACTATACAGTTGCGAACCGCTTGAATTCCTGGGAAATATTCGCATACGCCGCGCCCAGGGGTGTATAAGAATAAATACACTTCGGTCGATCTGCAGCCCCATTTTATGACGCGGTTTTTATGATAACATATTGATATAAATTTATAAAAACGGCGGTTTCCGGTTTTTTTTCTCCGGCCTTCAAGATGGCATACAAGTTGCCATATAGAAAATCGAACATGGGTAAAATTGCCTAACCAAAAAACGTTTTTCATAAGGAGGACCGCCAATGATTGCAACCCAGGAATATATCCCGAGTGAACAGGGTCCGCCGCCTCATATTCTGGTAATGGAGGATGAGGCCAGCGTGGCTCAGGGACTGCAATTGGTGCTGTCGGAAGAGGGTTACGATGTTGATGTAGCCATGACGGGCGGCAGCGCTCTCGACACATTCGGCAAAGAGGCCTTTGATCTGCTGGTTGCCGACCTTCGTCTGCCTGACATCGATGGAATGGAAGTGGTCAGACAGGTCAAGGAAACCAAACCCGAGACAGAGGTTATTGTAATCACCGGCTATTCCAGTGTTGATTCTGCTGTGGAAGCCATGAAGCTGGGCGCCTTTGAGTACCTTCCCAAGCCCTTTACCGATGAACAGTTCAAGCAGGTTGTCGAAGGTGCTTTGAAGGAGAAAAAAACGGTTGCGGTCGAAAAACCGGCCGTGGATTTTGAAACCGAGGAAGGTCGGCTGATTCAAAAGCGGGAAGTCATCCGAGTGCTCGACCGCACTGCGGAAGATGCGGATTTCTGGCATGAGTTAATGGAAAACGGATCCGAGGCGTTGGGAGACTATCAGCTCTCCGGCAGAGCGCGGTATGCCATTACCCAGGGTGACCTGAACTGGATTAACGAAAACGTGGGCGAACTGACCCAGAAGCAGCTGATGTTCATTTATAAGCGGCTGGAACGTGAAGCATGGTAAAACGGGGCTCTATCAATTAAGAAGATAATGGCTTGAATAAGCACAGTGCTATTTAAGTGATTGATTGACAATAAAGAAACCCGAAGCACGAAATGCGATATTCGAATTTTACAAAAATAGGTCCAACGGAGTCAATCCATGAAAATTAAGCTATCTGAAGAAGATTTGCAGGGTTCAGTGATGGTGGTGGGCAGCGGAATTGCCGGTATGCAGGCAGCCCTGGATGCCGCCGATTCCGGCTTTCGCGTTTACCTGGTTGAAAAATCACCGGCCATCGGCGGGGTCATGGCCCAGCTCGACAAAACCTTTCCAACCAATGACTGTTCGATGTGAATTCTGGCGCCTAAACTGGTCGAGGTCGGCCGGCACCCCAACATCGAACTTCTCACACTTTCAGAAATTGACGCTGTCAGCGGGGAAGAGGGGAATCTTCAGGTCCGGGTCATTCAGCATCCCCGTTATGTGGATATGAGCAAATGCATTGCCTGCGGGCAGTGCGCTGCAAAATGCCCGAAAAAAGTTTTGGATACTTACAATCAGGGTTTGATCAAACGGAAAGCCATTTATGTTCCTTACTCCCAGGCTGTGCCTCTGAAGTACGCCATCGATCCGCAGAGCTGCATCTACCTGACCAAGGGAAAATGCGGTGCCTGTGAAAAAATTTGTCCCACCGGCGCCATTCATCTCGATGATCAGCAAAAGGAAACGACGCTTGCAGTCGGCTCTGTCATTCTGGCGCCCGGATTCCAGCCTTATGATCCCGCTGCAGAGGACATCTATGCCTACAGCACATCACCGAATGTGGTGACGTCCCTGGAATTTGAGCGCATGCTTTCGGCCACCGGTCCCTATTCCGGGCACTTGCTGAAGCCCTCGGCTGCGTCACAGCAGACGCCGCCAGCTAAAATCGCCTGGATTCAATGCGTGGGTTCCAGAGACATCAATCGTTGTGAAAACGGATATTGCTCATCGGTCTGCTGCATGATTGCCGTCAAGCAATCCATAATGGCCAAGGATCACAGCAGCAGCCCGCTGGATTGTGCCATTTTTTACATGGACATGCGAACCCAGGGCAAGGATTTTGACCGGTACTGTGAAAATGCCGGCCGCCAGGGTATCCGCTTTATTCGGTCCCGTATTCATTCCATTACGCACGACAGCGGCAACGAAGATTTGATGATTCGATATGTGGCAGAGGATGGGTCGGCAACCGAAGAGGTTTTTGACATGGCGGTGCTTTCCACCGGTTTGCAGATAGACCCAGGAGTCCAGCAGCTTTCAAAACGTCTGGGTATCGAGCTCGACCCCTATCGGTTTGCGCAGGCGGACAGTTTTCATCCGGTGGCGACTTCCAGGTCAGGAATATTTGCCTGTGGCGCTTTTACCGGCCCCAAAGACATTCCCCAGTCGGTTGTCGAAGCCAGTGCGGCGGCATGCGCCGCAACCGAAAAACTGGCTCCGGCACGCCACACCTGTACCGCTGTTGCCGAATCGCCGCCCGAAAGAGACGTTCGGCGGGAAAAGCCCAGAATCGGTGTATTTGTTTGCAACTGCGGGATTAACATCGGCGGTGTGGTCGATGTCCCCGCTGTAGCCGAATATGCCAAAACCCTGCCAGACGTGGTTTACGTCGAAGAGAACCTGTTTACCTGCTCACAGGATACGCAGGATAAAATAACAGCTGTCATCCGGGAAAAAGGTCTGAACCGCATCGTGATTGCCGCCTGCACACCGCGAACCCACGAGGCGCTTTTCCAGGAAACATTGATCAACGCCGGCCTGAACCCGTATCTCCTGGAGATGGCCAATATTCGCAACCATGATTCCTGGGTCCATGCCAACAACCCCGATGCGGCCAGCCGGAAGGCCAAAGATCTCGTGCGAATGGCCGTGGCCAAATCGTCGCTGCTGAACCCCCTGCAGCAAACCGAATTGCCGATCAATCATTCAGCGCTGGTTGTAGGCGGCGGTATTGCCGGCATGACCGCCGCTTTGGCTCTGGCCCGCCAGGGCTATACGGTGCATCTGGTGGAAAATTCGGATCACCTGGGCGGCAATGCGCGTCAACTCCATCAAACCTATCGGGGTGAGGATATTCCTGCTTTCTTGAACAGACAGATTGAGACCGTAAAATCAAATGATCACATCCATATTCACCTGGAGACCCGCATTGAAAATGTGGAGGGGTTTGTCGGCAATTTCAAGACCGAGCTCTACCGCGATTCGGCGGCTGAAACCATAGAGCACGGTGTCGTCATATTGGCCACCGGTGCCAGCGAACACCAAACCGATCAATATTTATGCGGCGAGCATCCGGCTGTGGTCACCCAGCTGGAACTGGATCGGCTTTTCAAACAAGACGAT
>JASFPY010000254.1:0-4641 GCA_050115755.1 Desulfobacteraceae bacterium
ATGCGTATTCGGGTCCACCTCTATTTGATCAATGACGCCCGGACCGGCCGTCATTCCCATGCGGGTGACGCCGCCCTCCAACGCCGGGCCGGCGGCGCCGGCGCAGGCGATCAGCCAGTTTTCATTGCCGAGCACCACTTCGGCATTGGTCCCCACGTCGACCAGAATGCAGGGCCGTGATTTTTTGTAGATTTCTGAAAATAAAATTCCGGCAATTAAATCCCCGCCAAAGTAACTTCCAATGTTGGGGAAAATCAGGACACGGGCCTGCGGATTGACACGCATGCCGAGCGTTTGCGCTTTTACGGCGTTGGGGCTGTTAACCACCGGGATATAGGGCTCACGGATGATCCATCTGGGATCAAGACCCATGAAAAGATGGGTCATGGTGGTGTTGCCGGCCACTGAAAGGGCATAGATTTGCTGCGGCTCAAGGCGCTGTGATCCACACAATTGCATAATGGCATGGTTCAATCCGTTGACGATGAGCTCGTTAAGCTCCCTGAGGCCGTTTTCTTTTTCGGCAAAATGAATGCGCGCCAAAATGTCCGGGCCGACGGCATGCTGGGGGTTGTCGAAGGCCGATTCAGCCAGTATGTGTTCGGTGGCAAGATCTAACAGGCGCATCACCACCCGGGTGGTTCCCAGATCAACCGCCAGGCCGGCCGCAATCCGGTTATCCGCTGCGGCGGTGACCCCCAGCAGATGCCACTGCTGACGGCTCTTCCAGAGTATACAGCGGATTCGGTAGGCGTATTGTCGTAGAAGTTCCGGCAGCCGGCGGATCAGCTCCAGATCAACATGAACCTCATCCGTATTTAACTGACGCTTCAAGGCGTGCAGCAGCCGGTCGGTATCGGCCGTGTTGTCTTTTATACTGGGCGGTTCTAAAGAAAGGGTTTGAATCCAGGGGGTGCTCATATTTGCGTATTATGCAGGATTGAATTGAAGTATATAATTTCCAAGGTGTCAGGTGTCAGCAAACAGATGGCAGATGGCAGAGGACAGAAAACAGAAGCCTTCATCTTTCAGTATTTACCATCTGTCTTCTGTTATCGGATCCCTGACCTCTGGTTTCCAACCCCTGACACCCGAAACCTGACACCCGACACCTAAATTACCCCATCTTCTCCAATTGCGCCAGAATTTCGTTCATCACCGCTCCGGCGGGCCCTTTGATCAGATAATCGCTGATATCGCCGGTTAATAACGTGCTTTCCGGATTGATTTCGATGATTTTGGCCCCCGATTCTTTGGCGACCACCGGCATCATTGCGGCCGGTTGCACCACGGCAGAGGTGCCGATAACCAGCATGATATCGCAGTCGGTTGCCACCTGGCGGGAACGCCAAAGCGCCTCTTGAGGGATCATTTCGCCGAAAAAAACCGCGTTGGGGCGCAATATGCCGCCGCAATGGCAACGCGGCGGAATGTTGCTCATATCCACCCGGCGGGTCTCTAAATGGGTGTTGCAATCCATGCACCGATGCGAGGCGAAGGTTCCGTGGAATTCGATCACATCGGTGTTTCCCGCCAATTGATGCAGCCCGTCGATATTCTGGGTAATCACCGTCTGCAGTTTGCCCCGTTCTTCCAGTCTGGCCAGCCCCTTGTGACAGTCGCTGGGTTGTGCCTGATCGAGGAGGTCTTTCATGTCCTTGATCAAAAGATTCCAGACTTTTTTCGGATCCTGCAAAAATGCATCAATGTGGGCCACCTCCATGGGATCGAATTTTTCCCACAAGCCGCCCTTGCCTCGAAACGGCGGAATTCCGCTTTCAACAGATATGCCGGCGCCGGTTAAAGCCGTCACCATTTTAGCGCTGGACAAATCTTGCGCCGCTTTTTTGATCAGTTCATCCATAGCGTAATCCTTGTTTTATTTGTTTGATTAGTTGAATTGGCTTCATTGGTTTGGCTCGATGTTTGTCATGCCAACCAATTAAACCAATCGAACCAATTAAACGTTTCCTCACAATTCAAAGGTCATATCCATTGCCACGCCGAAGCACTCGATGCTGAGGCCCTGCTCGGCAAAGTATTGCCGACAGGTTTTAACCATATCATCCATTTGCTCATCGCTTCGCTCCTGGTTGATATGAAACAGCCCTAATTTTTTAACACCCGCCTCCCGGGCTAATTGGAGGACGTCGGTATAAACTGAATGGCCCCATTCGATAAACGTCTGATATTCTTCCGGCGTAAACTCACTGTCATGAATTAAAAGATCGGCACCTGCTGCGAATTCCACATAATCTTTAAACTTCCGGCCGCCGGGGTGAAGATAACCGAGTTCATTATCGGTCAGGAAAACAAAGGTTTTGCCGTCTTCAACAAATTTATACCCGCTGCCTCCGTTGGGATGACTGATGGGTATCGGCTCGACAACCACCGGGCCGATATCAAACGTCTGCGGACAGGCTTTTTCATAGATCATCTGAGCCTTCACATCACCGAACTTTACCGGGAAATTGGGCGGTGCCATGACAGTTGATAAAATTGACTCTACAAATTGGCTGTGAAACGGACAGCCGTGCATATAAAGCCTGGAGCTTTTAGAATAGAGGGGTTTAAAGAACGGAAATCCCATTAAATGATCCCAGTGAGCGTGGGTGAAAAGAAAATTGATATTGTCGGCGTTCTCATCTGCAAGCGTGTTGCCGAACCTTCGAATACCGGTACCGGCATCTACAGCAATAATGTCATCGTTTTGGGTACGGATCTCCAAACAGGTGGTGTCGCCGCCGTATTTCAGATATGCATTGCCCGAAACCGGAATCGAACCTCTGGATCCCCAGCATGTGATTTGCATTCTGGACCTTTCAACGGAAATAAAATTTAGCAGAACCTTATTTGTCAAAACCTTTTGCACCACAAAGGCACAAAATACACAAAGTTTGTTAAGCGAATCCCCAATACTATTCTTTGTGTTGTTTGTGACCGTCGTGGTTTGTTAACTATCTATTTTCGACTCGGTTGGATGGGAACCGGAAAATCGCTAATCCCTCAATTCCTAAATACCTTGATTTGCCATTTTGCCATAAAAGGTATGCCAAATTCCCTCATGTGTCCAGCTTTTTAAGATTTTGGCCGGCAGGCGTTCCAATTCGATTCTTACCTGTTTCGCTTCGCCGCGCAAAAGACCCGACAGGATAAAACGCTTTTTGGTTGAAAAACCCTTTGCGCAAATCAGTTTTTGCATGACGCTGTAATGGATGTTGGCAATCAGCAGATCGGCCGGACAATCAATAAACGCTTCAGCATATCCCTGCACCACCGCAACCTGTTTTCCAAGGCCGTTTAAACGGACGTTTTTTTCAGCCGTTTTAGCCGCCAGCAAGTTCAGGTCAACCGCCAGATTCAAGCGACAACCCAGACGGGCCGCGGCTAGGGCCAGCAAGCCGGTACCGGTGCCTAAATCCAGAACCCGATCGGGTGCGCGGCCCCGGCAGGCCAGCTGGACTGCATCCAGGCAATCCCGGGTGGTCGGATGGGTGCCCGTGCCAAAGACAATACCCGGATCCAGAATGATCGGAAGATTATTCGGACCGACGTTGCTGCCATTTTCCCAAGGCGGGATGATTTTAAAACACCCCTGATCGAAAGCGGCAAATTCGGTCCCCTGCCACTGCTCATAAGGCATATGGTAACTGTCAATAAATGTGAGGTGCGGCTGGGCGCTCAAAAGCACTTTGATTTCTTCATAAACCGGTTGAGAAAAAAACAGAAATGAAAAATCTTCTTCTTCCCAGTTGCCAATAAAACTGCTGCGGGGGATTTCTTTATGGGAGGTTAATTTGCCGCCCAGCTGATAAATATACAGATCATCGTACGGGCACGAACCAGATTTGGCGGAAGCCGGGTGTGAGCTGCTTGAATCATTCATTTTTGGGCAACTGGTCCAAATACCATTCCATGGGATCCAGCAGGTCAAACCCCATGTTTATTAATTTTTCCTTCACATGGGCGACATTTTGGGTCAGCAGATAAGGGAAGACAGCGCGCTTGTCTTTTTCCCAGTAGCGGGCCACCAGCACGCTGCCGAAGGAGATATTTTCTTCGGTGATGGCATCTACAATTTTTTTCAACTGCCCGACCTTTTCTTCAGTCAGAATACACAACAATGTGCCCGGTTCGCCTATTCCTAAAACATTGATAAAAGCGCGCAACAGATCGCGAACCGAAATAATCCCATCGAGGATGCCGTTTTCATCCACAACCGGCAGGGCACCCACCCGGGCATCCTGTATCATCAGCAGCGCATCCTGAAGGGTATGGGCCGGAGAAATGGTCATGGGGTTTTGGGTCATGATATCTTTAATCTTCAATTGCGAAAGCTTTTTCTTTTCTTTTGCGCTGGGAGACTCCTTGAAGAACTTGTAAGGCAATGCACTTCTAATATCCCGATCTGTTACGATACCGATGAGCCGGCCGTCGGTTTCGACCACAGGCAGATGGCGAATTTTGTTTGCGGCCATTAATTCCTGTGCATTAAAGATTCCCTCCTCGGGCGCAACGGTGACCACCTTACGGGTCATGGATCTACTGACAAACATATTCAATTCTCCTTATTGTCCGGTTGGACCGGAAAGATGAAAAAAATAAACTTACCACGAAAACACGAAAGAATAAAAACACGAA
>JASFPY010000255.1:0-4638 GCA_050115755.1 Desulfobacteraceae bacterium
GGGCAGCATCATAAAGGTGCTGCTTTTTTTTTAAATGCGGATTAAATAAATGCGCATCATGAAATGCCCCAAATGCGGTTTTCAAGCCATCCATCAAACTGAAGAATGTCCGAATTGCGGTATTATTTTCGATAAATATTTAAAATTATATAATAATAGTTCATCCTCGGTTTCTTTAAAAAACCAAATCCCAAAAGAAAAAATCGATAAAAAGGCGTTTATTAAAGATTTATTTTTCTATATCAAGCCGGAGGCTAATCCGCTGATTTGGGGCACACGAACCCTGTTTTTTATCATCATGTTGATATGGGGTTGCAAATTTATTCTAAGCCCGACGGACTCCGGGTATGCCCTGAATTCCTTCTGGCATCTTGTCAATTTGCCCTTCCACGAAGCCGGACATCTCATATTTCGCCCTTTCGGAAGATTTATGACTTCGCTGGGTGGCAGCCTCAGCCAGCTGCTTCTTCCACTGCTGTGCATGACTGTATTTTTATTGAAAACCAGAGATACCTTCGCTGCTGCCTTTGCCCTGTGGTGGTTCGGCGAAAATTTTATGGATCTGGCACCTTATATTGACGATGCCAGATCCCTTACCCTTCCACTGCTGGGCGGCAATACCGGCCGCACCTCCCCTTACGGATTTCACGATTGGGAATTTATTCTCAAAGAATCGGGCTTGGCCCATCACGACCATGCGCTGGCCCAAATTGCTTACCGGTCGGGAACCGTTTTGATGATATTCGCCCTTGTATGGGGCGGATATATCCTCTATAAGCAATATAAATCCTTAAAAGGTTAGCAAAACTGCCCAGGGGGTTAGCGATTTAAATCATCGCTTTAAACCCTTATCCGGCGGTTTTTCTGGATTCCGCTGCAGACCGCTAACAGCCGCAACTTTTCTCAAACAGGAATTTGCCAAAGCAGAGAGGATTGAATAATGAAAAGACAGATCCGATTAATCGGCTTACCAATTTTGATTTTTGCACTTATCGCCTGCGGGGGAAAGATGAAAGGAATCGACCGATACAGCGGCAAGCGGGTTTATTTTTCATATGAGGACCAAAAATTTGGATCCGGTAAAATTCAGGTGACCATGCCGGATGGGGAACGTTTTGTGGGCAGGATTGTTGATGAACCCCAGGCCGATGAGGATAAAAAATATCCGAACGTTTATGAATTTACGGGAAATACAGAAATTTTTTTACAGGGCGACAGGGGCGGCAATATGAGATGCAGATTCAGGCTTTCGGATACCATTCTCGGCTTCAAGGGCGGCGGCTATGGATTGTGCGAAACTGAAGATGGCCGCATAATCGATATGTTTACGCGCTAAACGAAAAACATAAAGGCGTTCCTAAGCAAAGACGCTCATTCTGCCATGCGCGAAACACAAGGCAGGAATCTAAAATGAAAGATATCTTCGAAAAAATTGCAGAAAGCAGAAAAACAGGTGAAATTGAGTTTTCCATTAAAGAACGCAAAGCGGACTGCGTCGTCAGTATCATGCCGGTCAAAAAAGGAATTCTCAATCCGTTCGGCACCGTTCATGCCGGGGCCATGCTGTGGCTCGCGGATGTTACTGCCACGGCACTGGCTCTGCAAAACGTCGAACTGGGTCCGGATGGAAAAGGCTTTCCGCTGGCAATCAATTTGAACACTAATCTGCTGGGCAATCAACGCAAAGGGGAAATCCAGGCGGAAGCACGATTTGTGCGCAGCGGGAAAAGGGTCACGGTTATACGCACCCGGGTAACCGGCGCCCGGGGCCAGCTTTTAGCCGAAGTCACCACGACCCACGTCCCGGCAACTTGAATACACCGATTTTAAAAATCTTCACGATTTGTTAAAATGAAACTCCCCGCAGGCAGCTTAAGGCGGACAGGGAGGGTTCTCAGCGGTGCCCGTCCCCCGTTTGCCACAGCGGACTACGGAGGATGGATCGGCGCATCATTTGATGATGTGCGGGGCAGAGCATTCCGATGGAAATGACACGTTTGGAGAAATGGTTCGTCAATCGCAACAAAAAGGCTGAGCGCAACATTGCCAGGGTTCGCCAACGTCTCGCAGAGCTTCCCTCAGAGACGATCAAAGATGTATTGGAGCTGGGCTGTGGAACCGGCACTGTGGCCGCCTTTCTGTCAGAAACCTATAACATGAAGGTATGGGGCACCGATTACGATCACGAGCAGATCCAGATCGCCCGTAAACGGCACCGCGAAAATGAGCATCTAACTTACCGGGTGGAAGACGCCACACACCTTTTATTTGAGGATGCCTGCTTCGATCTGGTCGTGTCTCAAAACGTGTTTCACCATCTGTCAAAATGGCAGACTGCCGTCAGCGAAGTCGCCCGGGTTTTAAGACCGGGAGGATTTTTGCTGTGGCTCGATCTGGCCTTTCCCAAATGGGTTACACGGCTTTTTCAGCCATTCGTCAAAAATCACGGTCTTTATTGCATCGGAGATGCTAAATATGTATTTGAAACGCAAGGGTTCAAACAGCTCTTTTATGAAAGACGGATTCATGGGCCTTGTCTTCAGCACCATATAATCTGGCAAAAAAGCGAGGTATGATGAGCGAAAAAAATCAACAAATAAAAGTGGCTGTTGTCCAGGCCGCGCCGGTTTTGTTTAACCGCGAGGCCACGCTAGAAAAGGCCTGTGGCTTAATCGAGCAGGCCGCCGAGCAAGGCGCCGCGTTTATTTTGTTTCCCGAGGCATTCATTCCAGCCTACCCGCGGGGCCTGGCGTTTGGCACCGTGGTGGGAAGCCGAAGCCCGGTCGGCCGAGGGATCTGGCAGCGCTACTGGGAAAATACGGTGGAGGTCCCGGGCCCCGTTACCCGGAAATTGGGACAAGCCGCTAAAACCGCAAACGTCCATCTGGCGATAGGGGTTATCGAGCGCGACGCGGAGCGCAGTAGCGGGACGGTGTATTGTACGCTGTTATACTTCGGGCCCGACGGCCGGCTTCTGGGCAAACATCAAAAGCTTAAACCCACCGGAGGCGAGCGGCTGATATGGGGCGAGGGCGACGGCAGCACCCTGACGGTCATCGAGACCGAAATCGGCCGTATCGGCGGATTGATCTGCTGGGAAAACTATATGCCGCTGGCCCGGATGGCCATGTACGATAAAGGGGTTGAATTATACCTGGCCCCCACGGCCGATGCCAGAGACACCTGGCAGGCGACGTTGCGCCACATTGCCTGTGAGGGGCGCTGTTTTGTACTGGGGTGCAATCAATATATGACCAGAGCGATGTATCCGGATGATTTAAAAGAACTGAAGGAACTCGATGAACAGCCTGAAATCATGTGTCGCGGCGGCAGTGCGATCATCTCTCCCCTTGGCAAGGTTCTGGCCGGCCCGCTTTATGATCAGGAAGGCATCTTATTTGCCGATCTGGATATGGGTGCGATTGCCCGCAGCAAATTTGATTTTGACGTTGTGGGACATTATGCCCGTCCGGATGTTTTTCAGTTGATTGTTAACGAAAAGCCAAGTTTTTCGGTCGTATCCATCCATAAAAAGCAATAGAACCTCATCTATATTTGGTTTTATCGGTTTATCTGGTTCCATTGGCTCTGTTGATTAACCCATAAAACAAATAGATTTAGGCTAACAATTTTTAAACCCCTGAACATTTGAAAGTTGAACTTTTAAAACAGGCGAGCACATAAATCATGGAAAAAATAAAAGTAGCGCCGGTCAAACCAACCATTTCCATAAAAGAATTTCAGAAGATTGATATTCGCGTTGGCACCATCGAAAGGGTTGATAATATTAAGCAGGCCGACAAATTGGTAAAATTGCGCGTCAATTTTGGGGATCACCATCGACAGATACTGGCCGGCATAAAGACAGAACGCCTTGATCCGACTGAGATTGTCGGCCAACAGGCATTGTTTGTGGTTAATCTTGAACCCCGAAAAATGATGGGTGAGGTATCCGAAGGCATGTTATTTGATATCGGCTATGCCGACGATGTCACACCGGCTCTGGCAGTCCCGGAGAGGCCGGTGCCCGATGGTGCCCGGGCCGGTTGATTACTTGTTACGTCTACATTTTTTGTTCGGCCAGCCCGCGTACAAGACTTTGGCAGGCGAGTATTCCATATTCAGGGCGGTGGTTTTTTATATTGATGCATAAATTCGGTGGCCTTCGATGACAGAACAGGAAAGAAAGCTAAATATTCAAATCAGACCGGCCCGGCCGGGAGATGCCGAATTTCTGGCCTGGCTGATTCTCACGGCCGGAAGGGCGCACGTCAAGCGGGGAATCTGGGAAGTCATTCTGGGCGGAACGGAGCAGGACAATCTTGAATTCCTTAAACTGCTCGCGGTAACCACCACTGCCCACCTTTTTCATTACGCTTGCTATCTGATCGCCGAGGCGGACGGCAGACCGGCGGCCGGTCTGGGCGGCTATGACCCCAGGATTTGCGGCTATGAGGCGTTATACCGAGCTATGCCTGAGGTTTTGAGAAAATTGGGGCACAGCGGCCCGGATCCGGAGGCCAACAAGCGTGCCGAGCGAGCGCTCTGCTGCATGCCCGAAGATACTGAGGGTGCCTGGATCATCGACAGCGTGGCCACCCTGCCCGAATACCGCCGCAAAGGACTTGTCGACCGGCT
>JASFPY010000256.1:0-4615 GCA_050115755.1 Desulfobacteraceae bacterium
GGGTCTGGCTTTTTACAATGCTCAACTCAGCGGATAGGAATCCGTCATTGGTCACGGCCACGCTGCAGCTCTGGGTGGCGGTATCAAGTGCAAGGATTTTCATCAGTTATTGACGTTTGGATTTTAGCTGTTTTAATTTGCGCCCGGGTTTGATACCTATCATCGCCCGTTCCATCACCTCTGACATTTGCTTGACGGGGACAAACTCAATCTTGCGCCTCATGTAGCGGGGCAACTCCGAGAACTCCTTTTTGTTTTTTTCGGGCACAATGATGGTTCGAATTCCCGCTCGCATGGCACCCAGGGCCTTTTCTTTTAAACCGCCAACGGGAAGAACGCGGCCCCGCAGTGTGATTTCACCGGTCATTGCCACATCGCTGCGAACAACCCTGTTTGTTAATGTGGATATTAGCGCTGTTGCCATGGCGATTCCTGCAGAAGGGCCGTCTTTAGGGATGGCTCCGGCCGGGACGTGGATATGGATATCAGAATTCTCGAATTTTTTTTCATCCAACCCGAATAACGACAGGTTTGCCTGCGCATAACTTACCGCCGCCCGGGCTGATTCCTGCATCACATCTCCCAATTGCCCGGTCACAATCAAATCACCCTTTCCGCCGATCAAAGATGCTTCGACATACAACACTTCGCCGCCGGCCTGAGTCCAGGCCAGACCGGTCGCCAGGCCGACCTGATTTGCTTCCTTATCCATTTCCGGACCGTATTTGGGAATGCCCAGATATTTATGCAGGTTCGCCCGGGTGACTGCAAAGGGTCCTTTTTGGCCTTCGACAATTTTACGCGCCACTTTGCGGCTAATTGAGCCGATCTCCCGTTCAAGGTTCCGCAATCCCGCTTCAGATGTATACTCGGTAATCATCTGCTGCAGCGCGCCGGTGCTCATCGAAATTGAACGGGGTTTAAGACCATTTTCCTGGATCTGTCGAGGGATGAGGTAATTGTTGGCGATCACGATTTTCTCTTCTTCAGTGTAGCCGGTAAGCGGGATAACCTCCATCCGATCCAACAGGGCAGAGGGGATGGTGTCCGTTAAATTGGCAGTCAAAATAAACATTACTTTCGATAAATCGAAAGGAATGCTGATAAAATGATCGCTAAAGGCAAAATTCTGCTCCGGATCCAGCGCTTCTAAGAGAGCCGATGACGGATCACCCTGAAAATCAGCACCCAGTTTGTCAATTTCATCCATCATGAAAACCGGATTGTTGCTGCCGCATTGTTTCAGTCCCTGCAGAATGCGCCCGGGCAAGGCACCGATGTATGTCCGCCGATGGCCTCTGATTTCGGCCTCGTCTCGGATTCCACCCAGCGAAATCCGAAGGAACTTGCGTTTCAGGGCCCGGGCGATGGATTGGCCCAGGGAAGTCTTGCCGACGCCGGGAGGACCCACAAAACACAGAATCGGTCCTTTCATTTTCGGGTTTAGTTTGCGGACGCTCAGATATTCAAGAATACGATCTTTTACCTTATCCAATCCGTAATGATCTTTTTCCAGCACGGATTTAGCCCTGGCAATATCAATATGATCTTTCGATGATTTGGCCCACGGCAGATCCACCAACCAGTCGAGGTAATTCCGCGACACAGTTGCTTCAGCAGAGTCGGGATGCATCTGTTCAAGACGCTTGAGCTGCTTGATGGCTTCTTTCCCTGCCTCTTCAGGCATCCTGGCACGCTTGATTTTTCTGTTATAATCTTCGATCTCTACGGTCTTGTCATCCTGTTCCCCGAGCTCCTTGTAGATGGCCCTGACCTGCTCGCGCAAAAAATAATCTCGCTGGGATTTGAAGATTTCGTCTTTTACATCGGATTCAATTTTTGCCTGAAGCGTTGAAAGGTTGAGCTCTCTCGAGAGCAAATCGTTTACTTTTTTGAGACGCTTGACCGGCTGGGCTAATTCAAGAAGCGTCTGTGAATCCTGGATTTTGAGTTTTAAATTGGATGCAGCTAGATCTGCCAGCTTGCCCGGGTCTTCGATGCTTTCTAATATGGAACTGATATCTCCGGACAGCTCTCCGCGCAGAGAAAGGATTTTTTCTGAATTTTCTCTGACGGTCCTCATCAGGGCCTCGACCTGCAGGTTGACCTCACCGGTGGGCTGTTCTTCAATTTTTTCGATTTTTACGCGGTAAAAGGACCTTTTTCTGAGGTAGCGCATTATTTTGGCCTTGGCAACGCCTTGCACCAGTGCTTTTACACGACCATCCGGCAGTTTTAACATTCGCAAAACCCGGCTGACCGTGCCGACGGCATATATATCGTCGGCAGAGGGGTCTTCTACTGAGGGATCCTTTTGGGTAGCCAGCATCAAAAATCCGTCTTTGGCTACGCCCTCTTCAACGGCTCGAATCGATTTGTCGCGTCCGACGAACAACGGCAACACCATGTCGCAAAAGACGACGACATCGCGAACCGGCAGTAACGGAAGAGAAGTCGGAATTTCAGAAATTTCGCCATCGTCATCGAGGAGACTGATCAGATCATCTTTATCGCTTTGCGCCATTTTAGCTCCCGGGAATTGGTCCGGAATTCAAGGTCCGCCCATTTTCACCCGAAATCATATTTATCTTGATAAAAATAGGTGTAAATGTAAGCCGAAATATAATAAGACAGAATTTTTCTTTGACAATATCCAGTTAATGTTTTTAAGAATCACCTCAATATCATAAAAAAATTCAGTTTTTATTTTTTAAGCCGAGAAACCATTTAGAGGGTACCTTCACATCTGCCGCTGGCAGGTCATCAATTATCCGGAACGGGGACAGATAACCGATGATATCACCTTTTTTAATCGAATTTTTGATTTTTATTTTTGGTTTGTGTATCGGAAGCTTTTTGAACGTATGCATCTACCGGCTTCCGGAATCAAAGTCAATTGTCCATCCCCGTTCAATGTGCCCGAATTGTGCCACCCTCATCCGTTTTTACGACAATATACCGATTTTAAGCTATGTCGCCTTAAGAGGAAAATGCCGCCATTGCAAAGCGCCTATCTCGTTTCGCTATCCCGTAATCGAATTTATAAGCGGTTTATTTGCGCTGGGGGTTTTTCTCAAGTATGGCATCACATTTGAAGCGCTGATTTATTACGCCTTTGTTGCTGCTTTGCTGGTAATCACCTTTATCGATATCGATCACCGGATAATCCCTGATGTGATCACCCTGCCGGGAATACCGATTTTCTTAGCAGCCAGTTTGGCCCTTCCGGAAATTACGTTTGTGGAATCCATCCTGGGAATTTTAATCGGCGGCGGAAGTTTGTTTTTGGTTGCCTGGTTGTATCACCTGCTGACCCATAAAGAAGGCATGGGCGGCGGAGATATTAAACTCTTGGCCATGATGGGAGCCACTATCGGATGGAAAGGGGTTTTGTTCACGATATTTGTGGCATCAGCGGTCGGCACGGTCTCAGGCTTGCTTCTCATGCTCAAGACCCGTAAAAAAACGATGAAGCTCGCGATTCCATTTGGCCCCTTTCTGGCCATTGGCGGTACAGTTTATATTTTTTTTGGACCGCAGTTGATTGCCTGGTATTTCAATCTGCTACGGCCCTGATAAAAAAGGTTGAGTGGTGAATCTTCGTATATCAAATTTAAATCAGAACTTAAACAATGAACAATCGGTTTTAGCCCGTTGGATTTTTTTCGAGGACAAGGCGACGATTCAATTCGAAAGCGGAGCGTACACGAAAGTACGTGAGCATTTCGAATTGGATCGCAACACAGTCCTCGGAAAAAAGACGGCGGGCTAAAACCGATTGTTAGTTTTTGGCGGCTACCCCTAATTTCATCCCAATATCCAGCGCTTTGCGGTTCATATCCAGAAAGTCTGCCGGCACCCGTTTCTCAAGCGACTTCATGATGGATTCGGATTTCACCACTTCGGTTAAGGCAATAACGGCTCCGAGCATGCAAATATTAAACACAATCGGTTTGCCGATTTCGGCCGTTACGGTTTCATACATCTCTATTTCTTTTTGTTGGGCATCGACCTTTTTTTCAATTTTCACAAATCGGGGATCCGTAATCAGTAAGCCCCCTGGCCGAAGAATCGGATAAAATTTACCATAGGCAGCTTGAGTCAAACAGATCAGCACATTGGGTTGAATGACTTTTGGGTAATGAATGATTGAGTCAGATATAACGACATCTGCGCGGGTTGCCCCTCCCCTGGGCTCAGCGCCGTATGATTGGGATTGCACGGCGATCAGGTTTTCGTAAAGCACCGCTGCTTCAGACAGAATAATGGATGCGGTAATGACGCCCTGCCCACCTGATCCTGAAAATACCATCCTGCATTTTTCCATAATTAACGACCTTCCACCACCTTCTGAATCATTTGATCATATTCGTTGCAATATTCCGGCATATCTTTTTGCACGAAAATACCGCGCTCCACGAGAGCGGGATTTTCTTTTTTGGCCTTTGAGCCAATCGCGGTGGTATTTTTCTTAAAATACTGGATCATATCAACGGCATCACCGGCCTTGTTTTTACGGCCAAAATAAGTTGGGCACTGTGTCAAAACCTCCACTACCGAAAAACCTTCATGCAGAATGGCTTGCTGGATGATGTCCGCCATCTGCTGAATGTGG
>JASFPY010000257.1:0-4604 GCA_050115755.1 Desulfobacteraceae bacterium
CGCTGGATTGCGTATGTCGGGCAAAATCCGGACGATACAATCGGGCCCGAAACCGAGGTAATCGACGCCGGAGGCCAAACGGTGATTCCCGGTCTGATTGACGGTCACACCCATCTGGCCTGGCTGTACAAAGCCGATGAATTTTTAAAATATGCCGCTAAGGGCGGAACCACCGCCATGGTTACCGAAACCCTGGAGGTATTCCTGGTCGCCGGATACAATGGCCTGGTAGACCTTTTGGAATCGTTTAAGGATCAGCCTGTCAAAATATGGTCGACTGCCCCGGCAACGATATCCATCAGCAAAACCGCTCGGGGCATTTCAAAAGAAAATCTGCAAAGGCTTCTTGAACGCGATGATATCATCGGCCTGGGAGAATCCTACTGGCAGGCGGTGCTTCAGGAACCCGACTGGCTGCTGGCTTTATTCGAGCAAACCCGGCGAGCCCGCAAAACCCTCGAGGGACATTCCGCCGGCGCCAGCGAAAAAAAGCTGGCAGCCTATATCGCCAACGGCATATCATCGTGCCATGAACCCATCAACGCCGACCAGGTCCTCGAACGGCTGCGGCTGGGACTTCATGTCATGGTTCGTGAGGGTGCTGTCCGTAAAGATCTGGCAGAAATCGCCAAAATCAAAGACCGCGGCATCGATTTGCGTCGGCTAATTCTGGTGAGCGACGGCATCGCGCCGGATGACCTGATGGCAAACGGCTGTATGGAGGCCCTGGTTCAAAAAGCAATTGATTACGGATTTGAACCGATCAACGCCATTCAGATGGCCACGCTGAATGTGGCCGAACATTTTTCACTGGACCATTTGATCGGCGGCATTGCGCCGGGGAGACTCGCCGATATTGTGATCATCCCGGATATCACCACCATTGACGCACAGGTGGTTGTCAGCAACGGACGGATTATCGCTCGCAACCGAAATTTGCTGGTCGCTCCGCGGTCGCATTCTTTTTCAATCGACAGTTTAAACAGCGTTAAACTGCCACGCAAGCTGACACCCCTGGATTTTGTCATCCGCGCGCCGGACAATCTTGATTCCATAAAGGTTCGGCTGATAAATATGGTTACTGACCTGGTTACCGCTGAAATCGAGGAGCGGCTGCCGATCCGCAACGGGCAAATCCGAGTTGATTTAAATACGGATATTGTCAAAGTAGCAGCGATTGATCGAACCCATAATCCCGGTCGGATGTTTACCGGGCTGATCAAGGGATTCGGCCTTAAAGCCGGCGCCTTTGCCTGCAGCGCCGGTTGGGACACCTCCGATATTGTCGTGGCCGGCACCAACGACAGTGACATGGCAACTGCCGTCAACCATATCCACAGTCTGCAGGGAGGTGCTGTGGTCTGTGAGGATGGAAAGATCCTTGCTGAACTTTCGTTGCCGCTTTTCGGCCTTATTTCAGACCTGGCGCTCACGGATCTCGTTCAACAGTTTGAAAAAGTCATTGATGTAGCGCAAAAACAGGGGATTCCCTTCCCCGACCCGATCTTATCCCTGGTAACCTTAAGCGGTGCCGCAATCCCCTACCTGAGGATTTGTGAGGAGGGGTTGGTAAATCTGAAATCCGGCAAAAATGTATCGTTTTTCGTGGAATAGCGGCGCAACGGTTTTAAGATAGAATATTCTTGAATTTGCACAAACCGGCATTAGAATATTTTGTGGATACTACACGTATCAACCTCTAACTTAAAAAATGGAGAGATCCTATGACAGCCGCAGAAGACCTGCTGGAAGGCAAACGAATCCTTTTGGTCGATGACGAACCGGATGTACTGGATACCCTGGCGGACCTGCTGCCCATGTGCGAAACCGTTAAGGCGTCAAATTTTAAAGCTGCCAAAGACTATCTGGAATCCGAGTATTTCGACCTCGCGATTCTCGATATTATGGGCGTTGAGGGATATCAGCTGCTGAAAATCGCCAACCAAAGAAAGGTCACGGCAATCATGCTGACCGCACATGCCCTCAACCCGGAGAACCTTGTAAAATCTATCAAGGAAGGTGCGGCCTCCTATCTGCCCAAAGAAGAAATGGTCAACATCGCCTCTTTTTTAAACGATATTCTCGAGGCTCAGGAACAGGGTAAAAGCACCTGGCTGCGCTGGTATGACCGCCTGGGCTCCTTTTTCGAAAAAAAGTTCGGCCACAAATGGCAGGATGACGAAAAGGATTTCTGGGAAAAATTTCCTTTCTATTAAACATAAGCTCGCTTATCCGCACGTTCGGCCGCACGACCGTTGCTATAATCAACATCAATTGCGGAAAACAATCAAGGAGCGATATTTTCCCAGGATTTCCCGATTTAGCGACTTAAATAATTCGTATATTCGGGGATGCAGCGAATGGGTATCGGAGATGACAAAGCGTTTTTTTTCGATTCCAATCTCGTCCAAAAAGTACACAAAAGCTTCCAATGGTCCATTTTGATGTTCACCCAGTACGCGCACGTTTAACATCCGTTCTTTTAGGGGAAGAGAAGCCTGGCGGTAAAGGTGTTCGTAAAGCCAATTCGGTTCATTCGTGCAATGCAAAGCGCCAAACAAAATAATGTGAATCCTGCCCGGCTGGAATCTGTCCCAGAAGTTATTGGCAATGGATTGATCCCTTGAATTCGAATGATCACGCTTTCCCTTTTGCTGCTCATCGGTTTCTTCAATACCCAAGATCTTAATAGCCGGGTTTCTATCCCGAACGGTCCGAAGTATTTTCATTATATCCGCATCCAGTAAGGGGAAATAATCCCGGCCGGCGTCCAGTCGTTTGATCAGACCTTTCAATTTCTCAGGGGTAGCCTCCAGCATAAGTACATCTGTGCTGAATTTCGCGAAGAATTCTTCCGCGAGAAAATTGCGTGTTGATTCCTCATGAAGTTCACCCATGCACATTATCTGATAATCTGATTGGCCAAGATGTGTCAGCCATTGTTCCACTGAAATCAAACTGGATTCCAGGTTTCTTTTAATCGCAGCTTTTTCGGCTTTTGACAGTCGGGAAAATCGCCGCAGCGCTTTGGCGGCTTCTTCGTGATAAAAGGGATGCTGAATTGGCTCTGAACTCGATGGTTTCGCGGGACGTCGCGGATATTCCTCTAAGATCCAATCATAAACAGATAAAAAGAGCAGAACAAGGAGGTACCCGCCGAATATGGTTAAGATGACCCGCGCCAGGGGTGATTTCATATAGGGGGTTCCTCTTTAGAATATTCCAAGATTGTTTCTCTGGGTTTAGTTTCTCGGTCCCGCAACAGCGGCTACGCGTACGCCAAGCACTTCACCTCTTGCGCATTCTTCTTGCTCGGAGTATAAAGAACAAGAAACAACCGCTTTCTTTTCGTGCATCTCTTTAATGACTGCACGCAATTGAATCGGCTTATCAACCGATGCTGGTTTCAGAAAGTCAATTTTCATAGAAGCAGTTGCAAACCAATATTTAGGGGTTTCTTTCTCCTCCGGTTTCTTGTCTTTATAGTAGGCCGCAACGATTGTGCACATGCAGTGGCAATCAATTATACCAGAAATAATACCGCCATAAAGCACATGAGGCCAACCTGCCGTATAAAAACTTTCAGGTTTCCATGTACAGACTGACGCATTACCTTCCCAGTAACTCTTAATCTTTAGACCATGCGGATTCTCATTTCCACATCCCCAGCAATGATTTCCTTTGCTAAACACATCGTCTTGAAAGGCGATTCCGTCTGTCATTGTTCCTCCTTCGATTGACATTAATTTTCAAATGATTTTTTCGTATCGAAGTGTCCTGATGCATTACTTTCTCTAACCGGTGAATGAAGCCTTGAGCTTCGCTACGAATAGCTCAGCATGTTTTGCCGCCCTTTCTTCCAGAGGAACCGGGTATTCATCTCCAAAAGCCCAGAGAATTTCTTCCAGGGCATAATGGGCCTGTATATTGGACTTTTTGGCTGCACCGCGAAGTTGCATATAACATCCGGGGCAGTAACAATTGAGGTCAGCAACACCCGTGTTCAAAACCTGCGCCATCTTTCTTTTTGCCTCTTTGGCACCTTCTTTCAGATCGTAATTGTTTCTAAGAATTGACACGGTACCACAGGTCAGATTATCAAACCGGTTATTCTCGAGTTCGACGACCTCCATTCCCACTGCCCGATGCAGACCCCTGACCGCATCCAGAAATCCATCTCCCAATTCACTGCTGTAACAGGCATCGGTGAGTGCCACCTTCCGGTTGATCGGACGTTCAACCCTGATTTCGCCTTTGCGGTATTTTTCCCAAAGCCACTGCCACACCGATATGATTTCAAAAGGCAGTTCGACGCCATGATAATTCGGCCAGATATTTCCCAGATAATTTGCGCAGGAGCCGCAGTAACACACCAGACGGTCCGTGTCTAGTCGTTCGAGCATTTTCCGGGTGCGTTCGACAATCTCGGCAAAGGTCTGATAGTCCCCATACCGATATGCCAGTTCCCCGCAGCACGCATTGTGCGGCGCGTATTTTGGCAACCTGTTGAATACGCGCGAGTGCTCAATACCGTATGGAATCTCTCTGCCCATGCAACCGATGTACAGAACTTCCGGGCTTTTTGAGGGAACACGCTCCCATTT
>JASFPY010000258.1:0-4603 GCA_050115755.1 Desulfobacteraceae bacterium
CGGGCCAGGGGCCAGCGCTTGCGAATGCTGCCTGAGCCCGGGTGAATCAATATTTTTAAGCTGTCGACCGGCCGGACCGTGTCCGGAAAACGCCTTTCCTGCCGGGTGAAATGCGGGTTATGAAAGTCGCAGGCTTTAAGCAGTCCGCAATCCAAGAGGTTTTTTAAAATAAATTCGGCCACATTGATTTTTTCCCGGACCGGCGGTCTGGGGGGGATCTGAAAGCAGCGGCCGTCGCTAATTTGACGGATGGATTTTTTAAAGTCGGAGCCGAATGAAAAAAGCAGAATGGTTGAATAAGCAGCCAGAATGGTTTTGATTTTTTTATCGACCGGCTTGCTAAAAAGTGTTGCAACATAGGCTGCCTCCAGGGGATATGCTTTATCGGCAAGCCCCAGCCCGGCAGCCAGTTTCCCGAGCTGGCCCTGGCAGAGGATATCAATGCGGCCGAATTTTTTGCGAAGCGCGGTGATGGCCGGAAAGGTCATAACCACATCGCCCAGGGCACCCTGGTGGATAATGAGGAGGCTCGAATCTGTCATTAAAATCGCTTTTTAATTTTAACAATCGGGAAAATGCGGGATGCGGGAATTGCCGGGTGCGGCTTGTATTTAAAGTGTGTGTTCTTAATAAAACATGCAGACGGCAGATACTTAATTTGACAGCCGAATTTCCTCACGTTCCTCCAGGCTGGAAATAATCATAAGCACCTTTTCCTGGGCTTCGGTCATTTCGGATTCCCGCATTAAATCAAGGTGTTCGACGGTTTCTTGCAAAATAGCCGCAGAGCGCTTCGGCAAATTGTTAAATATCTTTATCTGGGCTTTGCCTTCAATACCCTTGAGCGCCCGGGCCAGGTCGACGGTGCTGATCTCTTTGAGGCATTGCTGAATGGACTGATCATTGAGCTGCATAATGGTATGCCCCAATTTGGAGCTTAAAGGCGTTGCAGCCCTGGATTTTTCAATTTTTTTAAAAAAGGCCTTGAGACGGTCATTCTTTTTATCACCGAATTCGATTTCATAGGTTTCATAACACGCTTCGCCGAATAAAGATACCAGTAACTCTTTAATAATAGAGGGGTTGACGCCGTTTTGGATGGCCAGAACCCCTTCCATTATGATGCAGCGCATCAAAAGTTCCTTGCCGTGGTATTTGCCGGAAAGGATATAATACTGGAGCGTTTTTTCTACCATCTGGGGGTTGACTCCCTCCAGAATCTGTTGAAGTCCTTTGCGTAAAAGGAAATGAGATGTTTCTTCCGCATCCTGCACCAGGGAAAGCAACCCGTTTCGTTTGGCTTTGGTCGCCATTGAAAGCATCTCAGCGACCAGTGCCATGCATTCTTTCTTTTCAGCCTCGCTGCACTGTATTCGTTCGCCGAATTCCCAATCGAGCTTCATAGAATATGCTCCAAAAACCGATGGTCAACCCATATATGGGTTCATTATACCACAAATCTCTTAAATTCCTAATAAAAATTGAAGGCATGCCCTGTCGCCAATGATTCCGGAGTGAATTCGACGGGCGATGTATTTCGCTCAAATCTTACGAGGCGATAAGATTACCGATCTGTTTTTTCTGATTTTTGCGTTAGCTTGGCAAGCCCGCCTGAATTAATACCATAAAACTTTTCGAGATGCTCAATTTGACCGATGGTTGGTATTCTCACCCCTCTTTCCAGTTCCACCAATCTTGACGGTGGAATACCGACCTGTTTACAGATTTCTTTTAAATCTAACTTGCTTTTTTTCCTTAATTCGATCAGCTTCTCTGCAAAATCGCTCATGAGAAAATCTCCTTCGGACATTATTCGACGCCTGAAACAGCGACAAATTGTGCCAGCGCTGCGCCTTCGCGAATTTTTTTGGCATCCGCGTATTCCGGAGAATAATAGAATTCCTTGGCTTTTGCGAGATCGGGAAATTCAACCACAACGATCCGCCATTTTTCCTCCGGGCCCTCGAGAGTGACTGTTTCACCCCCGCGGACAATGAAGCGGCCGTCATATTTTGCAATTATACCCGGTGTTACTTTGATGTATTCATTGTATTGGTCCCAATCGGTTATATTGATTCTGGCAATCACGTAGGCAGCCATTTGGCAATTCCTTTCTTCCCAAATGAATTAGCTCCGGCAGTGGCGACCACCGGAGCTAATTCACCGTAAAATTGTTAATGAGCGCTTTGCTCCGCAGTTATTTGCTCTTGCCGATCCTGAACATCTTGGTGCCGCAAGTCGGGCAAACACCCTGGGTGGCCGGACGGCCGTTTTTCATTGTTATTTCCTTGGGGTCTTTCATTTCTCTCTTTGCCTTGCATTTTACACAATAAGCTTCCATTGTTTTTCCTCCTTAAATTTATTTGAATTGTGAACCCGTTTGTTCCCCTGCAGACATTGCAGAAGGGTGGGCGAGCGCATTTTTTTTACGATGATGAAAAGATCTAAAAAAGGTGGATTTTGATCTTTGCTGGCAGTCTTCAATTCTATACCGAAAACATTCAATTTGGCAACTATATAAAGACAAAACCTGAATTTTGAACGTGTCCTCCAGCGGCGGGCAAGTCGGCGGCCTCCGCCTTATAGAAATTTGATTGTGATATCCAAAGATTATCATTCTGTATACGCGGTCGTATAATTTACCGCACATGCCGCTGATTGAATTATAACTGGCGTCGTGTGATGATTTTCACGGCGGGTGAAAGCGGGATATGCGCTAAAAGTTTTCTAAGGCCTAACGAATTGATTACACAACAATTTTGAAAATTGGCAAAATAATAACGAATCCCCACGGTGAGTCATTTAAAAAGCGGTCGGTGAAACGCCTTGTGTGGTATTTATTTTGCACCCTATTTTACCGCTTTGCCATGGCAAAACAAAGCATTTTTTCTGGATGTCTGTAAACCAAGATCAGCCGGGGGGCTTTTCAGTTACAGGGTTCGGGAAACGAATGTCGGAGGGTCTACCTCAATTTTGCACGAATCCCCCAGCGGCGAACAAGCCGGAGGCTTTCATAGGCAAGATTCAGGTCGTAATGAAGGGATGTAAAAATGAGGCATTTTTGCCGCGCTTTGGTGGCGGTTCCGGTGGCGTTAATTATATATGCAATGACGGCATGGGGGCAACAGTCACCGGAAACCGTCACCATTATCAAAGAATTCGAATTTGATGATGCCTCCAAGGTAACCGGCAGCGATTGGCAAACACCGGTGGCGACATATAACGATGCGATTTACTATGTATATGTGAACCGGCAATTAAAAACGGTGATTGTCAAAAAATCCGCCGATGGCTCGGTTTCTAAAACCGTTATCTTCCAAGAAACCGACAAGAGCCCCTGGTATAATGGTGCTTCGGTGGGTATTGACCGCAACGGGTATGTTCATGTTGCCGGCAATATGCATCATTCTCCGTTTAATCATCCCAAAACAGGTAATCCCTACTACGAATATGCCTGGCAATATGTGGTTTCCGATAAACCGGAAGATATCTCATCTTTTACATTTGTCGGGGGCAATCAATCCCGGACCATTCCGGGGACCTGGATTACCTATCCGTCTTTCGCCCGGGACCCGAACGGCGTGCTTTATATTGCTTTTCGCCATCGGGTCAAATTTGGTACCGGCTGGTCGCCCGGGATCATGGCCGCAGCCGTAGCGCGATATGATGCCGACGCCAAAATCTGGGTGATGCTGGGTGGAAATGATTACCCGCATGAGGAGAAAACTTTCTTCTGGAATAATTCCGGGGCGAGCGAGACGGCCTATCAACCTTATCGGCCGCGCATCTTTTTTGACCGTAACAACCGAATGCACGTTACCTGGGTGGTGGATGACGGGAATGGTTCTCCAGGCTATCATACCCATGTGCTCTATGGGTATTCGGACGACGGCGGAGACACATTTAAACGCGCTGACGGCTCGCTTTACGAAAAAATGCCGATTACACTTGAAAATGCAGATGTGGTTGTCGGCCCTGAATGGACCGGCAGCAACGGCAGCCTGTGGTACACCAGCTATGTGGGGGTAACGGCCGATGGGTACCCGGCAGTATCTTTTGCCGATAACCGCGACGATTCCGCCTGGTGGTCTTTATGGCGTCCTGAGATCGGCTGGTCTACCCCTGCAAGACTGCCTTTTGATTACATTCCGGCCAGGATTCTGACGGATGCAAACGGTGTCCTGACCGCAGTAGACGGCCAAAATAAACTACATCGCAGCTTTGACAACGGCATCAGCTGGTTGCCCTATCATGTGGAGACCCTCGGTATTCATTCCACGAATTTCGACTATACCTACCTTCTGGAAACCGGAAAATTGCGATTTCAAACCTATTCAACCACTACCGGTAAAGTTAAAGTCTGGACCGTTGGTTTTGCAGATAATCAAACGCTGGTTAAAAATTTTTCAGATCTTCTTCAAAAAACAACAAGTGCCGGTCGAAACACAATAAAAGAGTAAAGCAGCTCAAAAAAAAGAGCTACGGTTATAAGGATGCCGGATCCTGTTGTCAGGAGCGATTCATTCTCTTTGCCGGGGCGTCTAAGCTGTCGTCAATATTTAATGCGCTTCAACCGCGATTCAGGGTCTTTTCAAACAAACTG
>JASFPY010000259.1:0-4603 GCA_050115755.1 Desulfobacteraceae bacterium
ATTAGCTAATAGTTCATAGCTGATAGTCTAAAGGATTGAAATCCTCTTTTCTATGAGCTATGAGCTCTAGGCTATGAGCTTTAGATTGCCTTGCCCTTGGACCTGATCTGAGGTTTTGAAACCACTTCTAGCCTCTCTTCCTGTGTAAGATGATTTTATGGGCTTTGCCTACTCCGAAAAGAAGTATCAAAAACCAGGCGGCACCCACCCCGGCGCCGACCATAAAAACACCGTTGAGACCCACCAGCATGAATATGGGTGCAAATAAAATGGGGGACAGGAATTGACCGATGAATCCAAACGTTCCCAGGTATGAACTAAATCTTCCCCGAAAGGACGCCGGTACGACGTCCCCGATCCACACCATGACGGTTGGCAGGATCAGTCCCTGACTGACACCAAACAGGGCCACCGCCAGGGCGATAATTCGGCTGCCGGGTGCCTGGGAAATTATGGTGAAGGCCACCGTCCACAGGGCAACGGCAATGGTAACAATCACCCGGTAGCTAAACCGGGACCTTATCTTTCCGTAGATGAAGGCTGTCGCTCCTGCCGAGGCGGTCATGGCGGTAATAAACAGGCCAATTTGAAATGTGCTGGATATGCCGAAGCTTTCCAACAGCTGAGGCAGAAAGATGACGATGGCATAGAGCAAGATATTGCCAAAGAACATAAGGCCGTAGATGACAAAAAGGGTGGGGTTCTCCCCAAAAACCCTGAATACCGATGCGCTGCCGTCTGATTGCGGTTCGGTGCGCTGCTGGATTGGCGGTTCCGGAACAGCGGCGATGGCCAGCAGACCGATGGGTATGGCCAGCATATAGACGGCAAAGGGAAAGCGCCATGAAAATGCGCCGAGGGTTCCGCCGATCAGTGGCCAGATAACCCCTCCAAGACTCTGTGCGCTCCCCCGCCATCCCATGACCCGATCCCGTTCGATGCCGTCGTACATGTTCAGAATCATTACGTTGATGCCGGCGAAGATACCGGCCAGGGCGATCCCGAGACAGGCCCTGCTGATCAGAAGAACCCAGAAGGAGTTGATCAGCAACCCGGAGCCGCCGGCAAGGCCGTAGGCGATAAGGGCCGCAATATACGGCAGCCGGGCACCCCTGCGGTCGATGACGCTGCCCATCAACGGGCTGAACAGGGCCATGAACAGCCCGTGGGTGGTGATGATCAATCCGACGGACGGGGGCGCAACACCCAGACCATCGCGCATCAGATTCAGCACCGGGGCAATGATGCTTCCGGCCATAATGGTCAGGGTGGCGGAAGCCAGGATAACACCCAGGGAGAAATTTTTAGAAACAGCCATAATCGATTATCCACATCTTTAGCGCAACGGTCAAGTATTCGTTTTTTTTGTTAAATTGCCGAAATGCCGGATGGTGCTCAGCGGAGCACCACCCGTGCGCTGGCGCTCCGCCGAGGCGCAAAAAGTGGTTCAGGGTAGTCAGATTCTCAAAAAAATAAAAAGGGACCAAAAACTGCCGTTTCATTTTTTAACATTTTTAAGAAACCGAATATATGAATCATTTTAATCAGATCGCGACAAGAAAGGTGCAATATGTTTCATTATCAAACGGCGGCTTTCTCCGGCATTCGGCGAAAATTGGATAACCTTTTGATTTTTATGATTAAACACCATTGGCATAGTCTTTGCTTCAGGGAAAAATGCTAAAAAAACATCAAACACTGGAGAAAATATGCCCTGGTACATCTATCTTCCGATTGCCCAGCATAGCGTCGCCCTGCCGGAAGTGGTAGGGCTTGGTTTTGTCGTGGGACTGCTGTCTGGTCTTTTCGGTGTCGGCGGCGGCTTTTTGATGACCCCCTTGCTTATTATGATCGGTATTCCGCCCACGGTCGCAGCGGCTTCTGATTCCAACCAGATCGTCGCAGCCTCGGCCTCCGGAACATATGCCCACTACCGGCTGGGCAATGTTGATTTCAAGATGGGGATCTACTTGCTGATCGGCGGTGTTATTGGCGGAACAGGAGGCGTGCAGATTATCCGTGTTCTTCGCCAGATGGGAAACGCCGATTTCTTGATCAAAATCACCTATGTGGTGATGCTGGGCTTTGTGGGCAGCTATATGTTCTTTGAGAGTTTGCAGGGGCTGAGGGCGGCTAAATCCATGGCTGGAGTGGCCCCAGCAACCCGCAATTCAGTTTATACCCGCTTTATCCAGGCGTTGCCCTTTCAGACCCGCTTTGATAAATCCGGCATCGTGTTATCACCTATCGTTCCGCTATTATTAGGCGGGATGGTTGGTATCCTGGCTGCCATCATGGGTGTCGGTGGCGGGTTTGTCATGGTCCCGGTCATGGTCTATTTGCTGCGGATGCCGATGCATGTGGTGGTCGGCACCAGCCTTTTTCAGGTCCTGTTTACCTGCATCGATGTTACCATCATGCAAGCCTATTCAAACCGGACCGTCGATTTTGTTCTGGCGCTGCTTCTGTTGGTTGGCTCCACCTTCGGAGCCCAGATCGGTGCGCGTCTGAGCATCAGGCTCAAAGAGGATCAGCTCAAGATATTCCTGGCCGTCCTGGTGCTGGTTGTAATGGTTAAAATGTTGTTCAGTCTGATCCTTCCACCCGATACGCTGTTATCATACCATGGAGGTCACTGATTTTATGCGACACATACTTTTTATGTTACTGTTATCGTGTTCCAGCCTGATGCCATTGCTTGCCGAAACAGCCTGGGCTGTCGAATCAGGTCAATTGAGCATCCAACCGGAGGTTTTAGACATCGGAACCTTTTATTCGGGCGGCAAGGTTACGATTGCGGGTGAAGTGCCCAAGGGACAGGATGTCGTTGTGGAGATTTCAGGACCGGCGGCAAATGGAGAGTTTGATCTCAAAGGTCGTGTGGGACCTTTCTGGATGACGAACGGCAGGGTCGAGATGGATGGAGCGCCGGCCATGTATGCGCTTTTATTGCCCGGCGGCCGGGACTGGCAAAAAAAAGCTTCTGCTTTGGGCCTGGGTTTCGAAAAGCTGAAAAACAAAATTGCAATCCAATCCGCCGCGCTGTCGCCGGACGAACTCTTCAGCATGTTTCTGGAACTGAAAAAAAGCGAAGGGCTGTATGCGGTAGAAGATAACGCCATTGCCTATGCTGCTGCGAATAACGGGCGCAGACGGTTTACGGCGACCTGCCGTTTTCCCCGCTCTACGGCGGCAGGAAACTACACAATCAAAGCAACCGCGATTGCAAACGGCGCGAAAGGCATGGTGCTGGCGAGCAGCTTTCAGGTCGACGAGGTCGGGTTTGCCCGGCTTGTCTATGATCTGGCCACGAATAAGCGATTGACATACGGCATCCTGGCCGTCGCGATCGCGCTGTTTGCCGGTGCCGTTATGGGTCTTGTTTTTAAAGGCGGCAGGAGGCATTAATGGCCTGGGCAGCTGAAATAGCCAGATTCTTTAAGTTCGGAGGCACACGGCACAAGGACCTGTCGTTGCCTTTTAAGGATTTGTTTGTCCGTTTTCACCAGGTTCTGGAAGAAAATACAAAGGCCATGGAAATCATAACCGAAATGGAAGACAAGCTGGGAGGAGAGTATGTCTTTGATCGAAAATTTCTGGAGGACACGGTGCAGGATATCAAAGCAGTTATCCTCCGCAGTGCTTATCACTTCAACGCGATTACCAACAACCAATATTCGGAAATTTATGAAGTCATCGAGTCTCTGATCCGGCAATTACAGCAGGAGTTAAGCGGCCAGATCGTATTTTCGCACAGACGAAATATCGTTGCCTTGCCCGATATTAACGACACCATGGGCGACGCAGTGGGCAACAAGGCCTACAAGCTGTCCAAGGTTCTGCAACTGCCCCAAACTGCAGTGCCGCCGGGTGTTGTCGTTACGGTTATGGGCTTTCGCAACTATCTGGCTTACAATAATCTTTTTGACGAGATCACCCGTTTGCTCGCGTCCTGCAGAAAGGCGGGATGCGAGCTGGAACCTGTTTCCCATAAAATCCGTCTGCTGATCCTGGGCGGGGAAATTCCACCCGATCTGCGCCAGGCAATCCTCAAAGCGGCTGAGCTGGTTTGCCCCGATCGTCCGGAGTCCGGTCTTTATTCAGTTCGAAGCAGCGCGGTTGGCGAAGACAGTGAACTGAGCTTTGCCGGTTTGCACGATACTTTTTTAGACGTTGCTTTTCGGGATTTGCTGTCGAGTTACAAAAAGGTTCTGGCCAGTCTGTATAATCCGGCTGCGCTTGAGTACCGCATCAAGCACCAGATTCCCTTTACGGATATGGCCATGGCCGTGCTCTACCAAAAGATGGTTCCCGGGCGCGTCAGTGGCGTAACCTATAGCATTGATCCCAACGCCCCTGATGAAAACATCTGTCTGCTTACGGCGACCCGCGGGTTGGGCAAAGGGGTGGTCGAAGGCAGCCAGGAGGTAAACACCTTTCGACTCTCCCGTGAGCCTCCATATCCGATCCAATCTTCCCGGATCGCCGGCAAAAGGACCTTTTATACACAACAGCCCGCAGGAATGCCTATTGCTGAAAGCCGGCGCAAGGCGTCTGGTCGTTCCCGCCTGTCATCTGAAACGGCAGCGTCGCTGGTGGAAAC
>JASFPY010000260.1:0-4592 GCA_050115755.1 Desulfobacteraceae bacterium
GGCGGATTAATATAATTGATCTTATTGGATTCCCCCAAAATCCTTGTATTTATGAGGGGATTTGGTGTCAGGTGTCGGGTGTCAGCAAAAAAAATGAGGTAAGATCAAACAATTCGTATGATAATTCCCAACTCATTCAGGCTCATATTGCTGACACCTGAACACTGACATCTGAAACCTTCTTTTGGGTTTTAATCGGATATGGTCTTACTCAAATCCGGTATGGTTTCCGGTTTGTCCCGCTCCATATACCGGCTATCCCCGTCTCGGGCAGTTACATTTTCATAGACCCCATCGTCCCGCTTGACCAGTTTGGTAAAACCCAGGTCGCGAAGCTCTCCATTGGATTTGGGACAGCTGATACTGATTTGCGAAATAAGTTTTTTTACAGCTCCGTTGCACTCGGGGCATTTCACCAGCGGGTCATCAGCCAATGACTGTTTAAAATCAAACACTTTTCCCAATTTACACGGGTGGCCCACATGTTCATATTCATATATCGGCATTGCCGCTCCCCTCAAGCATTATTGTGTATATTATTAAATTATAGATGGAAAAAAAAATCTGTCAAGTTACAGCAACCCAATTGAGCGGGTCATCAATTGGGGGTTAATCGTTATATGTTATTTATTAATAGGTTCCAAAAAAATGAATTAGGGCCTTTAGGAATCATCCACTTCTCCTTTCCTGAAAGTGTCTTTCATCCAATTCAAATAACGAATAACGAGCAAAAAATAACGCTTAAACATGCGCATTTTGCTCGATAAGGCCCCGCCGCAACACATCTCCAGTCAGGCTTTAAATTTCCGTTAACCCCCTAAAGTTTTATTGAAAGCAGCCGATAGATCTAATGAGTTTCGTCGGGTTTTTTTACCTTTCAGAACAATATCCATACTGCAAAAGGGGTCGGGGTTAGCAATTATGAGTAAAACACAGCCGGTGGAACAAAAAGAAATCAAAATGAAAATAAAGGAGGCGGAGACCTGTTATTCCATGGGAATGATAGATGAGGCGCTGTCGCTGTACGAAAAAGCGCTCGCCCTTTCATCTGATCAGGAGATTGACGGCAATGGAGATATCCGTAACAGGATTAATGACTTGCACAAGGAATTAGAGGTTCGAAAGACAGCTGAAAATCAAAACCTGAGCCCTGAGAGTATTAATCTTTTTAAGAAAAATCTGGCCATGGCCAATGATGTGCCGACCATTCTGGATGGCGCCCGTGCGCTAAAAGAGCTTGGATTGATTGAAGAAGCCACAGCCGAATATGAAAAACTGATACAGTTAGATTTTGCCGAATCGGATTACGCCAAGCTGGATTGCACCCCGGACCAGATTGTGGTTGATTATTTGACCTGTCTGCTGCAGACCGAGCAGGCCAGGGAGGTTGTCAAAAAAGCGTACAAAGTTATTTACCGCTACAGTTTGACTGACAAAGAAACCGCCCGGATTCAATTCTGGCTGGGCTGTGAAATGGAAAAAAGGGATCAGCGCGACCCGGCGCTGGAGCTTTTTGAGACCGCTTTCAAAATCGATCCCCATAATGCCGAAATTTGCAAGAAACTGGAATCCCTCAAATCCGATATATCAACCGGTTCGAGATACGACTATTTGCTCCGCAATGAAATGGTCACCACCAACCAGCTCCAGGAGGCCCTGTCGATTTCCAAAAAAATCGGCAAAAGTGTTGAATTCGTTCTGGTGGATCGGTTTAAAGTCGAAAAAAAAGAGGTGGGCAAATCCCTGTCTTTGTTCTACGGAATGCCGTTTTTCGGGTTTGATATGGAGATCCCGGTTCCGTTTGAGCTCATCAACAAGCTGAAAAAATCATTTTTGCTTTATTATGTGTGGGTGCCGTTGAAATGGGATAAAGAGGGTGTGGAAATTCTGGTTGATGATCCCACAGATCTTCGCAAGACCGATCATATCAAAGCACTGATGCCCAACCAGAAAATCAATTTTGCGGTGGGTTTCAAAGAAGATATTGAAAAATTCATCAAACACTTTTTTGATCCGAAAGCCGAATCCCTGACAGATCAAGCATTTGATGACCTGGATGATATCATCCCGGATATTTCTTTTGAAGAAGAAGAAGAAATTGAGGATGATATCAAGGCCCTGGATGAATCATCGAGCCAGGTGGTCAAGTTCGTAGATCAGGTTCTGGTGACCGCATTTCGCAATAAAGCCTCCGACATCCATGTCGAGCCGTCGATGGTCACCCGCAAGACAACCATTCGATTTCGAACCGACGGGGTCTGTCATGAATATATCCAGGTGCCAAATGCCATGGCGCCGGCAATTGTTTCACGCCTGAAAATCATGGCTGATCTCGACATCGCTGAACGACGCCTGCCGCAGGATGGAAAAATTCGCTTGAAGCGCAAAGGCATTCCGGAATTTGAACTCCGAATGTCCACCATGCCCACGGCCGGCAGGTTTGAAGACGCCGTGTTGCGAATTCTGACGAAATCCGGAACACTCAAGCTGGATGAAATCGGCCTGAATGATCGGAATTTAAATGCGCTAAAGGGTGCGATCGAGCGGCCCTATGGCTTGATTCTCTGTGTCGGACCCACCGGTTCAGGTAAAACGACGACGTTGCATTCCGCCCTGGCGCATGTCAACAAACCCAGCGTCAAAATATGGACCGCAGAGGACCCGGTTGAAATTACCCAGGCCGGATTGCGCCAGGTACAGGTGAAACCTAAAATCGGGCTGGATTTTGCCCGAATCATGCGGGGTTTTTTGAGGCTTGACCCGGATATCATCATGATCGGTGAAATGCGGGATCGCGAAACCGCCGCAACAGCGATTGAAGCTTCCTTGACCGGCCATCTGGTGCTGTCCACCCTGCATACCAACAATGCCCCGGAGACCTTAACCCGCTTGCTGGATATGGGGATGAACCCGCTGAACATTTCAGATTCCTTTCTGGCCGTGCTGGCACAGCGGCTTGTGAGAAGGTTGTGCGCCGACTGCATCGAAACGTACCACCCCAGCCAGGAGGAATTTGACGATATCATCGCCGATTACGGAAAAAAGCACTTTGAACAACTGGGCGTGGCGTATACTTCCGACTTTGAGCTCCAACGGTCCTTGGGCTGCGAAAAATGTAATGGTTCCGGATACAAAGGCCGCCTGGGCATTCATGAACTCATCAAAGGCACCCCCGAAATTAAAATGTTGGTCAAGAAGCAGGCCACCTCACAGGATCTGTCAAAACAGGCGGTCAAAGACGGAATGACCACTTTGAAGCAAGACGGCGTCCATAAGGTTTTTGAAGGAATCACCGATATGCGTGAAGTACGCCGGGTCTGTATCGAGTAAACCCGAAAGAGGCAAGCCATGTCCAAAAAAGCGTTGGTTGTAGATGCGGATTATTTTTTCGTAGAGTTTGTCTGCGAATTGCTCGAAAAGCGAGGATACACGGTCACCAAAGCCTACGACGGCAAAGATGGCATATCCAAACTGAAGGACAATCCCCACGATATCATGTTTGTGGATCTGGTGATGCCCAAAGTGGATGGAAGCCAGTTCATTGATTACGTGCGTCGCAAATACGGCTCCAACCATTTTCCGATTGTCGCTTTGTCGGGCGTGATGGTCGAACAGCTCGGGGCCCTTAAAGAAATCGGCGCCGATTATTATATGGCCAAAGGACCGATTGACAAGCTGACCGTCAAGCTGAACGAGTTTATGGCTGAAATCGAAACCCAGACGGAATTTACGCCCGGCGAATTGGAAATAATCCAGACCGGCGGTGTGTACCCCCGGCGCGATGCCATGGAATTATTGGAGGCCCTGAAGTTTCATCAGGCCGTTATCAAAAACATGGGAGTTGGCGCCCTTGTGGTCGATACGGATGCGCGAATTCTAAATGTTAATGCGGCTGGCTATGAGATCATGGACCGCTCACCGACAGAAGTTCTCAACAGGCCGGTGCTTGACATATTCCCGGCTTCGGTAAAGCCCAAACTGGGCGACGCACTCAAGCAGGTATTCCACCTGCCTGAAAGAACCAAGATTAGCTTTCTGGTAGATTTTGAGGATCGGTCCATCCGCACCACCGTATCGGCCATTCTGCTTTCCGGCGACAAAGTCGGCTGGGTGCTTGTTCTGGAAGATTCAGACTGCAAATACGTGTAAGCCGCGCAATCAATCCGCCTTCGCTGAAGCTTCGGCGGACAGGTCACCGCATCAGACAAATTTTCCCCTATTTGTCAGATCCCCCCCCCCAGTCGCTGTGTTAACCCTTAGGCAGGGCAGGCTACTGGACCTGCCATAAAATATTCGGATCGGCACAGCCCGTCCGCCTTGCCTGCTTGGCTGGAGGACGGTCCCTGCGGACTCGCATGGCGTGCGTGGTGCCCGACCTTAGATCTTAAAAGCCAGGTCGCCGCAAAGGGCAACCCCCCCCATCATTCATTTCTCCCGGGCAAATCTCCTTGAAGGAAGCGCTTTTATCTGTTAAAGATTCAGGAAAATTAGCTGCCCCGGGAGGGTTTTATGATACGGGTTGGAATTGTGGGCGCCACCGGTTATGCCGGAGCTGAACTGGTTAGAATTCTTAGCGGGCATCCCCAGGTGGA
>JASFPY010000261.1:0-4591 GCA_050115755.1 Desulfobacteraceae bacterium
ATTGCCACGCGTCCGCAACCACTGCAAACATACTTCATCGCTGCCAGTTTGTCTTTACACAGGTGGGTGTGATCCGTTTCCGGAGCGCCGCAGAAACTGCAATTGGCTTTATCACCGCAGGGATTACACAGGTGACCGGGTTCGTTGGCGACCGCTCCACAATTTTTACAGGTATATGTCATTGTTAACCCCCTCATACATTGATTTCTGATGATTTGAAAATAGTCGTTTTTTCAGCATCAATATGAGTATGGTTGCATCAAAAGTCAAGAAAGGCGAAAAGTCTATGCATTGACATTTTCTTATCTTTCTTTTTCTTTATCCGCTTTGTCTTTTGACCCGGGAAGAACAGGCTGGATGATGGTGATCGGCAGCTTGAGTGTTCTTTGTAAAATTCCCAACAGGCCGGAGCCCACTGCCGTGGGGGAAAGCGGTATGACATCCGGATCGCCTAAATCGCCGATCGCCCGGAATGGAATCGAAATCAGATTGCCGCCCATGATATTGCCGAACAGCGGGATGAGCTTGACGATCCGATCAACGGTTTTAAACGGTGCCACCAGCACGACCAGATTCACTTTCTTTTTGATTAAATCGATGTCGCCTTCGATGGCGATTCCCATTGACGGACTGTCGATTGAAGTGTCTTTGATGATCAGTTTGCCGTCTTCAAAGACCCCGTTTATCACCATCGAATCATAGGCAAAGCCTTTGCCGGCCAGATCCGGGACTTCGCCCCGGTAGATTTCTGTTACATTGAGTAAGGCAATAATTTTAGCCAGCATTCCGAAACGATAAATCCGGCCCTGTGAGGCCGTAAATTGGAGATTACCGGTCAACGATTTGGGGAATGCGGCCGCTGGGGCTTCAGACGTCAGTTCGCCTTCCAGGTTAAAACTGCCATCGGCCAAATTCTCTTTGGCGGTTAGGCAGGCAATAGCGGGTTTAAGATTCTGAGTTTCCGCCACCGGTTTGAAATCAAATTCAAACATATCGGCTGAGATTTTCAAAAAACCCGGAAGCTGGATGCCGCACAGATCTGCTTTTTGAATGTCGATACGGGTATCGGTCTTATTAAAGGATACGTCCGCGTGCATCGGTTCAACGGTATACCCGTCGTATATAAAACGATCCGATTCGACCCTGAAGCTGCCCAGCAGCTTAAGGGATTCTTTACTTTCTTCATTTTTTTCCAGGTCGGTTATCTGCTTTACCTGTCCCCAGGTTAAAAGATCGGCAGCCAGTTTCAGGTCAAGCAATAGCTCATTGGCCGAAAAAGAAACATTGCCCTCAAGCACCATCTGGCTATTTTCCCAGCTCAACCGGGCCGCATCCAGCTGAAAACGTGCATAGGCACCCGCTTCGCCGGGAGTATCCGCTGCAGAAAATTTTGCGGTGTTGATCTGAATGGGTGCCTTGAAAGAATCCGATACCAAAACCAGATCCTGTAAATCGCCGGCTACTTGAAACTGCCAGATCCCGGATTTGCCCACCGGCCCCTTTAAATCCAATCCGCTGAGTGCCAATCGCCCCCGGGTGGCAGCGTATCCCTTGAACATCTGATCCAGCCTTTCGAAGGATATTAGCAAGGGATAGAATTCCGCAATCTGGATATCAGCGGAATCGGCTTTGAGCTCAAATAAAGACATTTCGCCCCACTGTTTGCTCAAAGAAAGTCGGCGAACCATTGACGTTCCAAATCTGGCGCTGGTCTCTATTAAGGCGATTCGGGTACCGCGCCAGACCAGGTCTCCTCCGACGAATTCTACATCGGTCGGAAATTTTGGCGAGTGAATATGCCATTTTTCAATGACAGCGCTGAGATTCATCCTGCTGCTGTTTTCGATAGAAAGGGGGCCCTCAAACGCCAGACTCCGGAAATCCAAAGTGCCGTTTAACAGCTGGATATTTTTAAGGCGTTGGTTCAAGCGCTCATGGGATTGCAGCCAGGGATAAATTTCATCCAGCAACAACACGGCTTTCCCGGAGTTTGCCGTCAAGGTCAACGTTTCCTCCCATTTAAGATCGGCGGTCAGCTCTGCCAGTGAGGATTTTCCAACATGGGTGTTCCAGTTTGCTATTTTGAGGCGGTCGCCTTCAAAGACAAATTGCCCCTGGGCGACTCTTAATTCGCCTGGCAGCAGTGGTGAGCTCAGCGAGAGATTTTGGATGTCGCCTTTGGATTTCAGGCGCCACCGGCCGGGTTTGAAAAGGGGTCCGCTCAGATTCGCGTTTTGTAAAATGACCGTGCCGTCCACCGTCTTAAAATGTTTGAGGTCTTCCTCCATTGATTTGTTCTGCATCAACCATGTATGCAATTGGGTTAAATCGACTTTTGCAGACTTTGATGACAGCTCCAGTACTGGCGATTTTTCCCATCCGAATTTGGATGATAGCTGGGTCAAACTCGATTTGCCCACGCTGACATCAATATTCGTCAATGCCATTCGGGTATCGTCGAGGCGCAGGTTGCCGGCGGTAATAATCACCGGATAGGGAATTCTTTGATAATCGGCGTTCAAACGGATGTCTGAGGCCATTACCCTCACATTTACGTCCCGGCTGTCCTCTCCGATGACCAGCATTCCGACGGCGGTTCCCTCAATTTTTTTTACAAGCGCCAGCTCCTTTTTGAATTTATCGTCTTCAACAAGATTGGCCAGAAGGGGGGGAAGCTGCGACAAATCGGCCTGGATGAGCCCTTCAATGTGAAACGGAGCGGTATCCTCTGTCAGAGAAATGGCAACTTTTCCCTGTTTGCCAAACGAATTTCCCATTTGCGCTTCAGCATTTTCGCCTTTCAGAATCCCATTTTCAATCGTTGCATCACCCCGCACATTTTCGAGATGAATTGAGACCTCTGGAATAAAAATTTTTCCACCAGCCAGGCTTCCCCGGATCACATAATTTTTTTCATCGGTCAGTTGAGCCCAATCCGATACCTGGGCCCCCACATTGATTCGCTGAATGTCCCCCTCACGCAGTATCTCAAAGATATCGGATACCGTTTCGGAGTTATCGGTTAATGACGTGGCGATTTTTTGGGCTGTGGCCACATTGATCTGCCTGCCCTCAAGGGCAAGTTGAATGCGCGGCGGTTCCGCATTGAGGTTCAGCCGGCCTGCCAGACTTAGGCGGGGATCCTGCAGATCAAGTTTTACCAGCGAGAGACTGACGTCTCGATCATTGAGCTGAAATTCGCACTGGAAGCGGGTGTCGATAATCTTCAAGTCTTTGTTCCGAAGATGCCAGTACATGTACGGGATCGAGCCGCTGGCACCGGCCTGCAGATGATTGGGGCCATCGATTTGTAAGTTCAGGGTTAAATCAGCCCGGGCATTTGTCATTTTCAGGTCGGATTGGGGGAAAAAATAGTCGGCCACCGCATGCGGTCTTAATTGATCGATGGTGACCTGGCTGCTTAATTTAAAACCGGGTGCCTCATAATGACCGCTGATGGCGATACTCTCCGATAAATTCGAATGGCATTCGGCAGCAAATTCAATGCGGTTTCCCTTGCCACGGGCCTGGGCATTCACATTGTGAAGGCCCAGAAAGCGTTTCCGGCCTTTGAAAAAATCGATACGGCCGTTGCTGACGCGCACGACCATACTGGGAATTTTAAATGTCGGCATGGTGCTTATGGCTGTGTTCAACTTTTCCCCGAGGGTTTCAAAGGAGAAAGGTGTCGGTGAAATGTCTTTGTCCTCCGGCGCTGCCGGAAGTCGAATCGCAATTTCCGCTGCGCGTGAATGGACGGCGCTGATTTCAACTTCACCGGTGAACAGGGGCAGGATTTTCGGATAAATCTTAAGCCAATCTACAGTGCCATTGACATCATGCGGCATTGTAAAATGAATTTCAGATATGACAACATGGGGTCGTGGAAAAAAGCCGAGATTGACCCGGCGGTATTCAATTTGCGCGCCCATATCTGCGGCAAACCGATCTTTTATTTCTTTTTTGACCGACTCCAGATTAATCAACCTGGGGGTGACAACCAGCAGAATAACGAGCACGCATAAAAAAATTCCGGCCAGGCTAATGAGTGAAAAAAGTATTTTACGGCGTTTGGGCATCGGGGGCATTCCAGTTTTTAAGTAGAGCGAAATCCGATCAGGACAGTTGACAAATTGGATTATGCGCTAAGAATTAATTTATCACATTTTAATGATAACACCTATTTGAAATATAGCAGGCAAAATACCATAAAAAAAGCCCCCCGCCAAAAACAGCTGAAAGCCGACAGGGAGGCCGCATTTTTGCCGACATTTGCCGCCCATGTCAAACCCGGTCTCAAAGTTCTTTAGCCGAGCTCACCCGTCAGCCATGAACCCTGGAATAGGTATTGCAGAATTTGCCTAAAAGTTATACATAAAAAGGTTAATTCGAGATTATAACCGGGCAATTCAAAACGGGCCAGGGGTTGAGGCGATATGAAAGCAATGATGTTATACAAGGTTGGCGCGATCGCCGACAATAAAAATCCCCTTGTACTTGTGGATATGCCGGCCCCTGTTCCAGGGGGCAACGAAATTTTGATAAAGGTATCCACCTGCGGTGTTTGCCACACCGAACTGGATGAGATTGA
>JASFPY010000262.1:0-4587 GCA_050115755.1 Desulfobacteraceae bacterium
GCAGCGCCAAAAATATCTGCCGCCCAGATGGTCACCTTGCGGGCGATTTCTACCGCCAGATATTTTGCCAGAGATGATTCCTGCCTGAAGTTTTTATTTTGATCCATTTTCCAGCAAGCCTTCCAGAGCATCAGTCGCGCCGATTCAATTTTTGCATAAAAATCAGCCGCTTCAAAAGTTTTTGCCTGAAAATGGGTGATGGTCTGGCCGAATATTTTGCGCTTCCGGGCATGTTCAAGGGCCAGTTCAAATGCGCCCACAGCCGTTCCCAGGGTCATTGCGGCAATGGGGATGCGACTATGGGTGAATACGGTCAGTACCTGCTGCAGTCCCTGCTCCCGATCCCCTAAAAGATGATCGCCAGGCACAAACACGTCGCCAAACTGCAAACGGGTCAGATCAGATGGGATCCAGACCTGTTTATTCAGCTTTTTCTTCTTAACCCCCTCCGCCTGCAGATCAACCAGATACATGGACAAGCGTCTGTTTCTTGAAGCCTGCGGATCCGATACCGCCGTAATCACCGCCAGATCGCTGATGAATCCGTTGGTTACGTAAGCTTTTGTGCCGTTGAGCAGCCAGCCGCCCTCAACCTTTTGCGCGCGCATTTCGATGCCGGCAACATCACTGCCGGCCTTACGCTCGGTATTGCCAAGACACATCAGCCTTTCTCCCATGACCGCGGATTTGCCATAGCGCGCCTTAAGCTGATCAGAGCCGAACAGGTAAAGCGCCATCAGGCCTAAATCGGCCTGGGCCAGCGCTGCCACGGCCACCCCCGGTGATACCTTTGCCAATTCCTCGGCGATTAACGCTTCCCTCAAAACAGAGCTTCTGAACAGACGGCCTTCTTTTAGCTCAATCCCATACCAGCCACCGGCTCCCATCTGGCGAAAAAAATCAGCGGGGATCTCCCGGCGTCGATACCAGTCCGGCAGTTTGGAGATGATTCGGTTTTTGATAAATTCTTTAAAGCCGATCATCTCTTCGGACAGGGACTGGGGGATTGTAAAATCCATGCTTGCTCCTTTAGCACCGGTTAAACCGATTGAGTGCTGCGAAAATGAACATTCGCTTTGATCCGGTCGATGAACCAATATAGACATAAACATTTAAAATACAAGGCGGATCTGCAACCTCGACAATCGCCCAGGTTGAGAATTAAAATAACCGACACAAATTTTGGTGTGTCGTGATGATGACTTACACCTTGCAATTTGTCTGTATGTCATAAAAACATATGGATATTTATGAGCAAGCCTTTCCTACTTGATTATAATTTACAAAAATGCTTTAAAAGAGTATCAAAAATACTTGTCTTAAATAATATAACCAGATCGGCAAAATGGTTTCCATTTTAAATGATACAGGCTGAACCAGATTTTACGATCATCGAAAGACGATAACCCTTATTTCAATGCGCTAAAAACCGATTTCAAAAATCTGCAGCTCATCCTGCGGCTTTGCGAGATAACTGCATTCCTGAGGAATTTAACACGTCGTCTTCTTGAACAGGCATTGGAGGGGATTATGGAAATCAAAGATCTGATTCAACGAATTGCGGAGGCACTGGTAGACAGCCCGGAGCAGGTGACGGTCACAGCACTCGAAGGCAGCCAAGCGACCGTATTGGAACTCAAAGTGGCCAAAGAAGATCTGGGAAAGATTATCGGCAAGCAGGGACGTACGGCCAAGTCGATTCGTACCATTTTGGGCGCAGCATCGGCCAAGCAAAACAAACGTACCGTTCTTGAAATTGTTGAATAAGGTACAACCAGAACGTGTCCTTCCATTAAAAACCCCAGGACCTCAAACAAAAATTGGTGAGCGGATCAGCAGAATCGCGGCAGGAAACCTATAGGGCAATTGCGGAAGCGGCAACCTGACGCAATCTTGAAGCAAAACCCTTTTTTTTAAGATGCCTTCTAAAAACTTCTCTTCTTCCGTAAAGTCTTTTCGAATCAACCAATTACGCTAAAACGCACTGACCTTAAACGAATTGTCATTACCGGCGCTTGACTTACCTAAAATCCGCACCATAATTAACTTGTATATCTGAGCAGGTGAATGCAAAGGCAAGAAGGAGTCATTTAATGCCGCGTAAGAAGATAACCATTTCCGATAAACTGGAATACCTTTCCATTTTGGATGACAAGGGGCGGTTGGATAAAAAGCTCGAGCCGGATATCCCCGAAGATGTTCTTCTTCGACTGCACCGCGCGATGTTGCTGGGGCGCAAGTTTGATGAACGCTTGCTGAATCTTCAAAGGCAGGGCCGCATCGGCACCTTTCCACCCATAAAAGGTCAGGAAGCCGCCCAGCTGGGTACCATTGCCCATCTGCGCCCCACCGACTGGATGGTTCCGGCTTTCCGCGAAACAGCCGCCGAGATCTGGCGCGGCAGATCCCTTGAAAGTATTATCATTTACAACAACGGGTATAATGAGGGGATCGATATCCCCGAGGACCGAAATGACATGCCCATATCCGTTCCCGTGGGATCTCAAATTATTCATGCGGTGGGGCTGGGATGGGCCGCGAAGTATCGGAAGAAAGATGACGTGGCCATGACGTTTTTTGGAGATGGTGCGACCTCACAGGGAGATTTCCACGAAGGGTTAAATTTCGCTGCGGTTTTCCAGGTTCCGGTGATTTTTGTTTGCCAGAATAATCACTGGGCCATCTCGATACCCCTTTCCAAGCAGACCCGCTCAAAAACGCTGGCCCAAAAGGCCCTGGCCTATGGGATGCCGGGCATTCAGGTGGATGGCAACGATATTCTCGCGGTGTATGCCGCCGCACGCGAGGCTGTCGAAAGAGCGCGAAGCGGCGGTGGACCCACCCTGATCGAGTGCGCTACCTATCGCCTGATGATGCACACGACTGCGGACGACCCCAAACGATATCGCAGCGATGAAGAGGTTGAAAAATGGAGCAAGCGTGATCCGCTGATAAGGTTTGAGAAATACCTCCTGGATAAGGGATTGCTTTCCGAAGCGCAACGCAACCAGGTTGAATCTGAAGTCTTGGACGAGATTCAGGCAGCGTTAGACCGGGCTGAAAAACAGATGGAAGCACTCGGCGATCCAATACAAATGTTTGATCATGCTTACGCCGATATTCCGCCTTATTTAAAGGAGCAAAAAGCATATCTGGCTAGCGAGCTATCTTTGAACGACAAGGAGGGCAGGCATGGCTAAAATGACGATGGTCCAGGCCCTCAATCTGGCGCTGCGGCAGGAAATGGAAAAAGACGACAGTGTTATCGTTCTGGGAGAAGACGTTGGACTTGACGGCGGTGTGTTCAGGGTAACCGACGGTCTTATAAATCAATTCGGCGACCAACGGGTGCTGGATACGCCGCTGGCCGAATCTGCAATTGCCGGCATGTCCATCGGCATGGCGGCCTATGGGCTCAAGCCGGTCTGCGAGATTCAATTTTCCGGCTTCAGTTATCAAAATTTTCACCAGATCGAAAATCACGCTGCCCGTTTGCGCTGGCGCTCTCAGGGAAGGTACCATGTTCCCATGGTTTTGCGGACACCTTACGGCGGCGGTGTCAGAGCACTGGAGCATCACTCGGAAAGCCGTGAAGCCTATTGGGCCCATACGCCAGGACTTAAAATGGTTATTCCCTCCGGGCCGCGCAGTGCCCGGGCGTTGCTGGTCAGTGCAATTCGGGATCCGGATCCGGTGATTTTCTATGAACCCAAAGCTCTGTACCGTGCTTTTCGGGAAGAAGTACCCGACGCAGAGGAAACCCTGCCCATCGGTCAGCCGCAGCTCGTGATGGAAGGCAAAGATTTAACCCTGATTTCTTACGGAGCCATGATGCGGCCCACGCTGGAAGCAGCAGCTGAGCTAAAAAGCAAAGACGGCATTGCAGCGGAGATAATCGATTTGCTGACAATTTCACCGCTGGATGAAGATATTTTAGTCCGGTCGGCAAAAAAGACCGGCCGGGTGGTGGTGGTTCACGAGGCCCCGCGTAGTTTCGGACCCGGTGCAGAAGTCGTTTCGCGCCTGATGGAAAAGGCGTTTTATTATCTGGAAGCCCCGATAGAGCGGGTCACCGGTTTTGATATCGTTATTCCACTGTTTAGCCGGGAAAAAGCCTATTTGCCCGGTACCGAGCGCATTTACCGTGCAGCCAGAAAAGCGCTTGAAGCCCAATAGGGTTTCAGGTGTCATTATCCGGGTTCAGGGCTCGAAGGTTCAGGGTTCTGAGTTCAGAAAGTCTCGGAATTAAAGTGTTGAGTTGCTGATCGTTATCCGATTTTTTATAGTTCTAAAATCTTTTTCTGCGTGCTTTAACCTCTGAACCTAACAACTGCCAATCGCCTGCAAGACGAAGGGAGAAGAAATGGCCAGAGCATTCAAACTGCCCGATTTAGGCGAAGGGGTCCACGAAGGTGAGGTGCTTGCCGTTCACGTTGCCTTGGGACAGGAAGTCAAAGAGGAGGATATCATTTTAGAGGTCGAAACCGATAAGGCGGCGGTGGAGATTCCGTCTCCCTTCAGCGGGACGGTAGCCGAGATACGTGTCAAACCGGGGGACACGGTAAAGGTCGGCGATGTGATGATGAC
>JASFPY010000263.1:0-4586 GCA_050115755.1 Desulfobacteraceae bacterium
TGCGGTGATATCGGCTGCTATTCCCTGGCCGTGCTTCCCACCGGTTTCAGTACATTGAAGACGCTGCATGCCATGGGAAGCGGCGTCGGGCTTGCGAGTGGCTTTGGCAAACTGCGTCAATTCGGCATGAACCAGCCTGTTCTGGCTACGGTGGGGGATTCCACTTTTTTCCATGCGGTCTTGCCGGCCCTGGTCAATGCCATTCACCACCAATCAGATATTACCATCGTGGTGTTGGATAACGGTGGAACGGCAATGACCGGTTTTCAGCCCCACCCGGGGCTTCCACTGGATGCCGGTGGTGATGAAGTTTCGGCCCTTGACGTGGCTAAAATATGTGAGGCCATGGGGGCCACGGTAAGAATCAGCGACCCATTTGATATCGAAAAAACCCAGCAAACGATTTTTGAGCTCTTTGAAATCAAAGGGCTCAAGGTTCTGGTGCTCAAACAGATGTGTGCTCTCAGTCCTGAGAAAAAAGGCGAAAAAATGTTTGATGTATCGGTGGATGAAAATACCTGTCTGGGCCAGGACTGTGGATGCAATCAACTGTGTACCCGGATATTCAAGTGTCCCGGTCTTAATTGGGATAAAGATAAGGGGATATCTCGAATCGATGAAGTCATCTGCGTTGGCTGCGGGGTGTGCGCGTCGATTTGCCCCGCCGGCGCTATTCAAAAAAAGGAGGTGGCTTAATCCATGAAAAATGCAAGCCTGCCGTTTGACCCGTATAACGTTATCATTACCGGTGTCGGCGGACAGGGTAATGTCATGGCCTCCAGAGTTGTGGGCAACATGTTGTCCCGCAAAAATTTGAATATTACCATAGGCGAAACCTTCGGCGCTTCACAACGCGGTGGATCGGTGATGAGCCATCTGCGCATATCAGCGCGATCCTACTGGTCGCCGCAGATTCCTAAAGGCAGATGCCACCTGGTCATCTCTTTAGAACCCACCGAAGCGATCCGGGTGTTGATGAACTACGGAAATCCGAACGTCAGGGTGATTTGCAATACACGGCCGGTTCACGCCATCGGCGTAATTTCCGGTGAGCATCGCTACCCATCTTTGGATGAGGTTAAAGCATGGATACAAGAATTGTCTGAGGATTGCTGGTTTTTGGAGGCGACCGAAAAGGCGCTGGAGTTGGGAAATCCGATTTTGGGAAACATCATGATGATCGGCGCTGCCGCCGGCATCGGCGCATTGCCGCTCGATAGAGAGGACTTTGAGACCGCTATCAGCCAAACCCTGTCCAGCGATAAACTGGCGCTAAACCTCAAGGCCTATGACTTAGGGGTCCGTATGGTTCAGTAATATGACATCTTCTATGAATGATGAAGTGAAGAAGAACAGAGGGATTTCTCTTTCCACCCAAATCCTTATTGGTTTAATGCTTGGGCTCTTAACCGGCTTGTTTTTCGGTGATAAAGCATCGGTTTTCGCCATCGTTGGCAGAGCATATATTGGCTTGATTCAGATGTCGATTCTACCATACATGGTGGTTTCGCTGATGCTTGGCATCGGGTCTTTGAGCTATGAGAAGGCAGGAAAACTTGCGATTACAGGGGGCATCGTTCTGGTCGCTTCTTGGTCTCTGGCTTTTATGATCGTCTTTTTGATGCCGTTTACCTTTCCCGCGATAAAAGGCGGATCTTTTTTCAGCCCCAGCTTGGTGGAAGTCGCCAAGGTGGACTTTATCGACCTTTACGTCCCGGTCAACCCTTTCAGTTCCCTGGCGCGTACCGTAGTGCCCGCAGCAGCAGTTTTTAGCGTTGCCTTTGGTGTTGCACTCATCGGCGTGGAAAACAAACAGAGACTGCTGGACATATTGGATGCCACGTCAAAGACGCTCACCCGTATTGCGATGATGGTGGTAAAGGCCACCCCCCTTGGTGTTTTTGCCATCGCCGCCAATGCTGCCGGCACTATGACCATCGCGGAATTCGGCCGGCTGCAGAGCTATATCATACCCTTTATCGCCGCAACCCTATTATTGACGTTTTGGATTCTGCCGGGGCTGGCGGCTGCCTTAACTCCGTTCAGCTATCGCGAAATCATCAAATCCAGCCGTGATGCGCTGACCACCGGCTTCGTCACAGGCAACCTGTTCATTACGCTGCCTATGCTGGTAGAAAATGCCAGAAAGCTTTTTGAGGATCGTCGCATAAAAAATGAGGACACCGACAACTATGTTGAGGTGCTGGTTCCGACATCTTTCAATTTTCCCAACATCGGCAAGCTGCTGACATTGCTTTTTGTCCTCTTTGCTGGCTGGTTTGTGGGTAAAAGTGTTGCGCTGGCAGACTATCCAGGCTTCGCAGTTTTGGGGCTCTTTACTCTGTTTGGTGGCGTGGATCTAGCACTGCCGTTCCTGTTGGACCAGATGCAGATTCCTTCTGACATGTATCAGCTCTATGTTGTTACGGGGGTCCTCAACAGCTGGTTTGCAACCCTTCTTGCAGTTATGAACTTGTTTGCATTCACCTTGGTTGCTGCATGCGCGGCAATCGGTGCAATCAGAATCAATTGGTCACGTATTTTCAGCTTTGCGGTAATTTCGGTGGTAATTTTTGCCGCCAGCATCCTAGGAACGCGTTGGATGCTGTCTGAGATGGTCAGCAAAGAAGACATTAAACGACGCACATTGATGAACGCGGAGATTAAAGATACATATAAGGCCGATATCAAAGAGATCGGCTCAAAAGATTCAGTAGCTCAAGAAAGTCCTCTCAGATCGATTATCAAGCGCGGCAAGCTGCGAGTAGGTTATCACCCTGAGAATTTGCCATTTTCTTTTGTTAACGACAACGGCGACCTGGTCGGTTTTGACGTAGAGCTAATGCATGTGCTGGCACGAGAGCTGAAGGTAGATGTAGAGTTTATCGAGTGGACATACGAAACGGTATTTAAAGACCTCGATCAAGGCAAATTTGATATAGCGATCGGTGGATTGATTGTTAATCCAGAGCGGCTCGCCAAGGCCAACATCTCGAATCCTTACCTTAATATGACCACAGCCGTGGTGGTAGAAGACTACAGGCGTAATGAATTTAAAAGCTGGCGTTCGATAGACAAAAAACATAATACTCGCATAGGAGTGGTAGGGGAAAATAGGGCAAAAAATTTCAAGCGCTATCTACCGAATACCGAAATCGTTCTCCTGGAAACTTATAGCGATTTTTTTACTGGCAACCCAAAAGGTCTTGACGCACTTGTCATCAGTGCGGAGGCCGGATCGGCCTGGACGATCCTTTATCCGGTCTATTCCGTTGTCGTGCCTGAGCCTCACCTAAAAGCGAATGCTGCCTTGGCGATGCCGCTGGGCGCTTCGGATTTTGAAGATTATGTTAATGACTGGCTGCAAATGAAACAGACCGGCGGAATTATCGAAGAACTTTACAACAAATGGATTTTGGGTTTAAAGGAGGAGCAGAAAAAAGAGCGCTGGTCATTTGGGCGCAACATACTGGGTTTATGGGATTAGGCCGCCTGCTGAAGCCGCCTCCTTAAGAATATTTTCAATGAAAACTTATTTAAATATCATCATGTGAATTGCGAAACAGGGATAAACCCATCAACGCGGAGGGGATCTCTGACAGGGATAAAATCACGGCCGCCAAATTTTTCCGAAGTATCTTATTATGCTGAGCACTAAAGGGTGGGGGAAGCGTCTATGAACAGCTTAAGTTTATCTAAAAATCGCTTTGATTTGGATGGTTGTGTACAGACAATGAAGGCTGTGGTCACCACTGGAAACGGGGGATACGACAAGTTGGCGTATCGCGACGTGCCCATACCTACTATTGGCCCCGGAGAGGTTCTGTTGCAGGTTCTTGCCGCCGGTGTGAATAATACTGAAATTAACACCCGGCTTGGATGGTATTCGTCGTCTGTTAGCAACGGTACCGAAACAACTGCGGAAAGCGAAGAAAAACTAGCCACCGCCAAAGCAGATGGCGGGTGGAATGAAGCCACGCCATTCCCATTTATACAGGGGACGGATTGCTGTGGCCGCGTTGTAGCTGTTGCCCGCAGAGAAGATGAAACACTTGTTGGCGTGAGAGCTTTAGTAAGACCTTGCATGCGCCTCACTGATTTTAGCTCCATGGAAAATATCTGGATGGCTTCTGATTTTGATGGCGCCTTTGCCCAATATGTCAAGGTTCCAGCCGGAGAGGTTTTTCCGGTGAGGTCTGATTGGAGCGACGCCGAATTGGCCACGATTCCTTGCGCCTATGGCACGGCCGAGAATATGATTCATCGAGCTGGCGTAAAAAGGGGTGACCATGTGTTAGTTGCTGGCGCATCCGGTGGGGTGGGTTCTGCGGTAGTTCAGCTCGCCATGCGACGGGGTGCTGTCGTTACCGCAATTGTGGGGAAGGCTAAAATAGACCGGGTGCGATCACTTGGTGTCGATAGGATGATTACCCGCGGCGATGATATTGTCGCCGTATTGAGTGAGAAATCGGTGGATTTTGTCGTGGACAATGTCGGCGGACCTAGTTTCCCGCAAATGCTAAAAGTATTAAAAAGAGGAGGAAAATTTGTTTCATCCGGAGCTATAGCCGGTCCGCTGGTGAGTC